>CAYSCC010000204.1:0-4060 GCA_964429375.1 uncultured Chakrabartia sp. | reverse complement strand
AAGCGCCTTCACGCCGACAAGCTCAAACCGTTGGATCACGGCATTGATCCGGAACCGGCGCGGATTGCGAATCACCGACCAGGTGCCGATCAGGATCGCCCCGAAGAAGGACAGGAGGCCAAGCATCGTCCTGGCTGCAATGATCGTGGCCTCGCCGACTTCATCCAGCACGCGCAGGACCGGATTGAAGGGCTCGGGCCGCATCAGCACGGGCTTGTTGGAGCGTTCCACCTGCCGAAGAAGGGTCTGCCCGTTGGCATCGAGGCCTACGATCGCGGCCTGATTCTCCGTCGCGAGCTTATGCACGATCCAGGCGCCGACCGTATCGATCCGCTGGATTGCAGACAGGTCTATCCGGCCGGGCGCGCGCTCCAGCGCCTCCAGCCGCCGGGGCAGATCGTCAAGACGCGGCAAGGTCAGACGGCCAGTGAAACGCAAGACGGCGACATCCCCGTCCATTTCCTCCACAAAATCGGCCTTGAGGCTTTCCGGTTCCGCCATAATCTCCAGACACTGATGCATTCGCCGCTTACGGGCAAGCTGCAATGCCATTATGGCGAAATCATGCAACGCATCGCAATTTATGACATGGACCGGACAATCACGAGACAGGCGACCTTCGGGCCGTTCCTCTTGTACGCGGCCCTGCGGTGGCGGCCCTGGCGCCTCCTGCTCGCGCCTGCACTGATTGTCACGGTGGCTGCCTATGGCCTGAAACTGCTCGACCGCGCGCGGCTGAAGGAAATCGACCTCGCGCTGATGCTCGGCAAAAGGATCGACGCGACATCTCTCGCCCGGATTTCCGCAGGGTTTGCGGGACGAGTGCTGGCGCGCAATGTCTTCCGTGACGCGCTGGACCGGATCGACAGCGATCGGGCCGAAGGGTTCAGGATCGTCATCGCCAGCGCGTCCTATGCCTTCTACGTGGCACAGGTTGCGCGCCTGCTGGGGACTGACTCCGTCGCGACGCAGGCCAGCGTGGCAGGCGGCCATATCAGCCCCAAGATTTCCGGGGACAATTGCTATGGTGAAGCCAAGCTGGCCATGGTCACGGACTGGCTGGCGAGCCAGTCCATCGCCCGTGAGGCTGCCTACATCCGGTTCTATTCAGACCATGTCTCGGATGCGCCCTGCCTTGAATGGGCAGACGAAGCCTTTGCGACCAATCCGCACGGCCACCTTCGGTCCCTGGCCGATCAAAAGGGGTGGACCGTTATCGACTGGGTTCGATAGCGGCCAGCGCCTGCGAAAAATCGGCAATCAGGTCATCGGCATCTTCAACGCCAATCGAGATCCGCACCATGTTTGGTGTGATGCCCAGCGCGGCCTTGCGATCATCCGGTACCGAAAGGTGGGTCATCGCTGCCGGACAGCTGGCCAGCGTTTCCGTCCCTCCCAGGCTGACCGCCAGCTTTGCAATCTTCAGCGCGTCGAGAAAGGCAAAGGCCTCCCGCTCTCCCCCCTTGAGGTAGAGCGAGAATGTGGAGCCTGCCCCGGAGCAATGTCGTCTGTAGATATCGGCCTGGCGCTCATTTTCGGGAAAGCCGAGATAGACAATCTTTTCGACCTTTGGCTGGTCCCTGAGCCATGCGCATATCTTGGCGGCATTCTCACCGGCCCGGCTCATCCGCAACTCAAGCGTTTCAAGGCTGCGCAACAGCATCCAGGAACTATTCGGGTCCAGAATCGTCCCGATCGTGTTGCGCATGGCGCGGATCGTGTTGATATGATCCTTGGAGCCAAGTGCCCCGCCAGCGACCAGATCGCTGTGCCCGCCAGCATATTTGGTCAGGCTGTAGACCACGATATCGGCCCCATGAGCGAGCGGCTTGTGCCAGAGCGGACCAAGAAACGTATTGTCGATCACGATCGGCGGCCGGCCATCGTCTTGGCCAAAGCGCGCATCGCGGACAGCCGCCACCGCTTCGACATCGACCAGCACGTTGGTCGGGTTGGCCGGGCTTTCCAGATAGATCAGGGCCACACGGCCAAGAGCCTTGGCCTGTTCCACAACGGCATCAATCTCTTCAGGCGTTGCCCCGGCAGGAAAATCGAGCCACTTGACCCCGAACTTTCCGAGAATGCGCCCGATCAGTGTTTCGGTGGCCGCATAGAGCGGTGCCGAATGGACAATCACGTCTCCCGGTTGGACAAAGGCCAGCAGTACGGTCGCAATGGCAGACATGCCGCTTGAAAAGGTCAATGCGTCCTCGGCATCCTCCCAGACAGCCAGCCGATCTTCGGCGATTTCCTGATTCGGTCCATTGAACCGTGAATAGACAAGCCCTTCGGCCCCACCCGGCCGCTTTCCCGTCACGCCTTCAAAATGGCGCTTGCCGGCGGCGGCATTCTCGAACACGAATGTCGACGTCAGAAAGATCGGCGGCTTCAGCGAACCTTCGGACAGCGCCGGATCAAATCCGTGCCCCATCATCAATGTATTGGGCTGCAGCCTGCGGTTGCCGATTGCCCTGACACCGGCCCGGGGGCTGCGGCGCTGATTCTCTTCCGTCATGTAATTTGCTTTCCGAAATTCGTAATATTATTCCGTTTAGCGGAAAGCGCGTCAGGCCGGAAGTCCGATCATCGAGATCTGCCGACCATAGCCAGCCTCGCCACGATGCGTTGATCTGCGGAAGCTGAAAAAGCGATCAGGATCCGAATAGGTGTCCAGACCCACAATTTCGACCGTGCGGATACCGGCATCTGCCAGTCTGGCTGCGACATAGGCTTCAAGGTCGAACTGGTGATGGCCCGGACGTCCGGGAGAAAAAAAGCGTTCGTTTGCGGGGTCTGCATCTTCAAACCTGCGCGCAAAACCATCGTCGACCTCATAAGAGGCGCGTGCGATCACGGGGCCGATCGCTGCCACGATCCTGTCTCGCGAAGCGCCCAGCCGCTCCATGGCCACCAGCGCCGCATCGGTCACGCCGCCCAATGCTCCCTTCCAGCCGGCATGCGCGGCGCCCACGACACCAGCCTGCCGGTCGGCCAGAAGCACCGGCGTGCAATCTGCCGTCAAGATGCCAAGGAGCAGGCCGGGACGCGCCGTCACAACCGCATCCGCGTGCGGGCGCAGGGCTTCGGGCCAAGGCGAATCCGCGACGACGGCATCAGCCGAATGGATCTGGTGAAGCGTGACAAGCTCGGCGCCCGGATGCACGGCCTCTACGGCACGCCTGCGGTTTTCCATGATTGCGGCGCGGTCATCCTCCGAACCGAGCCCGACATTCAAACCGGCATACAGCCCGCCGGATACTCCGCCGCGGCGCCCGAGAAAGCCGTGCGGCACTGCGGCAAGCGCTCGCGCGGGAATAACTTCGACCGGGGGCATCGTTTCCATATCCTAAAATCCCGCTGGAGCCGGCCAATTCGGCGCGACAATGGACAGGGCGCGAAAGAGACTGCCCATTTCGGCCGGATTGGTAAGCCGATGGTGCGCGGCCGCCAGCCGTTCCCCGTCCTGCGGGTTGGCCCGCGCAAGCATGGCCGCCCGTTCAGCAATGCCGATCCTGCCCAGAAAATCTCCCTGCGAAACCGGGCCAAGGACCCTGGCATCGGCCAGTGCCGCAATTGCCGCCAATGCCGTGAAATCGACGTGCGCCGTCACGTCATGGTCCCCCGGCGATTCGAAAGGATTGGCGTGTGCATGGCCCTTCACAGCCTGGAGCGTTTCGCCGATCGCTGGCCCATCATAACCATAGTCGACAATCAGGGCCGCGCCCCCCTGGCGGACAAGGCGGGCAGCAATCGCACGTGCGATTGCAACGCCGGCGGGCGAACTTTCGATGATGCTTCCGGCAGGGGCATCGTGGAGCCCTTCGGGAATGATGGACTCTGGAACCAGCTTTCCGGCAACCGGCAGGAAGATCACATCCTGGCAGGCAATGCGGCGTTCGCGCCAACCATCGCTTGCACGCACGAGCTGATGGATCGGCAGCGCATCGAAAAACTCGTTGGCAAGGATAAGCAGTGGTGCGTCTTCCGGCAGGTCGCTGATCTGATCATGAAACCGGGCGTCGGGGACACGATCCGCCTGCAGTGCCCGCAGCACGGGGCT
>CAYSCC010000203.1:0-4064 GCA_964429375.1 uncultured Chakrabartia sp. | reverse complement strand
CGCCGTGATCCGTGTCCGCCCAGTTGGTGTCCTTTTGATGGAAGACGACAAGGGCGGCGACGAAAAACTGATTACCGTTCCGGTGGACACAACATTCCCATATTATTCGGAAATTGGCGGGCATGATGATCTTCCGCCCATCGTGACCCAGCAGATTGAGCATTTCTTCCAGCACTACAAGGACCTTGAGCCCGGGAAGTGGGCCAAGCTCAAGGGTTGGGGCGATGCTGACACGGCCCGACGCATCATTGTTGAATGCATCGCGCGAGCACAGGAGGCAGGCCTATGACAGACCTGTCTGGCAGCACGTTTGTTCTGGTTCATGGTGCCTGGCACGGTGGCTGGTGCTGGCGGGATGTTGCAACTCGGCTAAGAGCGCTTGGCGCACGGGTCTTTACGCCGACACTGACAGGGCTCGGCGAAAGACGGCATCTGCGCGAAGCCTATCGCGGCCTGCAGACGTTCATAACGGACATCACGGCTGTCGTGGAGACCGAGGAACTGCGGGACATTGTCTTGGTCGGTCACAGCTTCGGCGGCATGGTCATCACGGGCGTGGCGGACAGGATGCCGCAACGGGTCCGGAGATTGGTCTATCTTGATGCGTTCGTGCCCAATGATGGAGATTCCGTCATTACATGTGCGCCGGGCGCAGACGCGGACTCCATATCACGACTGAGGCGCGCGCTCGAAGCGCAGGCGGTCGACGGGGAATGGATTGCGCCGCCACCACCAGAACTGGTCGGGCTTCACCTGGCTACGGAAGACGCGCGTGACTGGGACCTGCGAAACATGTCCGACCAGCCGTTTTCCAGTTTTGCGGAACCCCTGCCACTCGCCAATGGCCGGCCGTCGATCCCGTCAACCTATGTCGTGTGCGACAATCCCCCGATGCCGGGCACGCCATTTGTTGCCCATTACAAAGAAATCCTGGCGGGTAATTACGGCCCCCAATGGACCACCAGACGGATCGACACGGGCCATATGGCAATGATCACAGCCCTTGATGAAACTGTCGCTATGCTTGTCGAAGCAGCATCAGGCTGAAACATCCTCCCTGCTGTCGAACATCTGTGCTTCATAGCTGATCGAACGCTCGACCAACAACTCCCACAAGGCTTCAACGGCCGGAACCGGGACGCCCGCCGCTCGCGCATGGCGTTTGGCATTGCCGATCACCTGTGCCTTCCGCTTCTCGTCGCGAACCTGTGCCTTGTCCGTCTTGATCCGGGCTGCAGCCGCCATGTAGCCAAAGCGCCGCGCCAGCAGCCCGACCAGCAACTCGTCAACTTCATCGACGCCTGCCCTAACATCACCCATTGTTACGCAGTCTTCAGGGTTCTTGATCATTGTTCCGCCAGTTTTCTAAGCGAGTCGCCATCCAGTCGCTGCACCGTCCAGTCATCCATTGGCCTGGCACCGATTGCCCGGTAAAAGGCGATTGCAGGCTCGTTCCAGTCAAGCACAGCCCATTCGAAGCGCGCGCACCCCCGTTCAAGCGCAATGCGTGCCAACTGGGCAAGAAGGGCCTTGCCAAGGCCTGATCCGCGTGCCTCGGGGACGACAAACAGGTCTTCGAGATAGAGGCCGGGCCGACCTTCGAACGTCGAGAAATTGTGGAAAAACAGCGCGAAACCTCGCGCAATGCCATCGATTTCGCCAATCAGCACCTCAGCACTCGGGTGTGATCCGAAGAGATGGTCCCCCAATGTATCCTTATCCGCACGGACCTCATGCCGGAGCCGTTCATATTCCGCGAGATCGCAGATGAACCGGTAGATCAGACCAAGATCATCTCTCGAGGCCATACGCACAGACAGAGTCACCGGGCTTCCTTCATCGTTGCAATTCGAGGCCAGAGCAGGCCCACTACCAGACCGGACATGACCATCACGGCCGCAAGCACTTTCCATGTAGGCAAAGCCTCACCCAGCACAAGAGCGGACGTTCCAATACCGAAGACGGGGACAAGAAGTGCCATCGGCGTGACCGATGCCGCCGGATGGCGGGAGAGGAGCCACCCCCAAGCTGCATAACCGAACATCGTATTACCGACAGACTGCCAGAGAACCGCACCCCAAGTCACCCAGTCGGCCTCCTGCAGGCCGGTTACCATTGCCTGCCTGCCCTCGAACAACCATGAAAGAAGGATCAGCGGCGGCACGGCAAACATGCTTGACCAGACCACATAAGACAGCATGTTGACCTGCCCGGCAGATCGCGAGACGATATTGGCTGCCGCCCAGCTGATCGCGGCCCCAACAACAAGAGCAAGTCCAAGCGGAGTGGCATTGCCATTGGCATGTGTCGCAATCACGCCAACGCCAGACACAGCAAGCAGAAGCGCAACAAACTGGAAGCCGTGCACCTTTTCACCGTTCAACCAGATGGAAAATCCGATCGTGAAGAAAATTTGAACCTGCACGACCAGTGATGCGAGGCCGGGCGTGATATCGTGCCGCATGGCAATGAACAAAAGGCCAAACTGACCAACCCCGATCAGGAGGCCGTAACATGCCATATTGGCAATCGGAACCGCTGGACGTTTCAGGAAAAGGGCAAGCGGAAAAAAGGCAAATGTAAAGCGCAGGGCAGCAAGAAACAGCGGCGGAAGGTGTTGCAAGGCCGTCTTGATGACAACAAAATTGCTGCCCCATACTGCCATGACTGCCAGAGCGAGAGCGGTGTGGGCCAACGGCATCGTTGATGGAGCAACTGCTCTCACAACGACGCAACCTCGACGTGGTCAGGCGGAGCATTGCTCTTCTGGCGCGCAGCTACAACACACCCTCCAACAATCATCGCCGTCCCGATGAGGGTTGCCAGCGAAACAGACTCTCCAAAGAAATACCATCCGAAAACTGAGGCCCAAACAAAAGCCGTGTATTCCACAGTCACAAGCACTTGCGCTTCAGCCCGTGCATAGGCCCAGGACAGAAACATCAATGACACCATGGCCAGAACGGAGGCACCAACCAAAGACGGGGCGTGTGCAAGGTCGGGCACGACCGCTAGCCATGGCGCAGCCAGCAACAGGACAGCGCCAGCCGTCAGGTTCTGGAAGAAAACAATCTCGACGGGTGACGCAAGCTGGGCCTGCTTGCGCTGCAGGACCAGATTGTAGGCATAAAAGACAGCGGACACGAGAATCGCGGCGCTGCCCTTCAGGGCTTCAGACTGGTATTCACCCGCAATACGGGCGGAAAGGATCACCAGGACGCCCAGAAAGCCCATGATCGTGGCAGCGATGGCCTGTTTGCTGATCTTTTCACCCAGCAGGACGGCTGCAAGGTAGAGCGTGATCAACGGTGCAATGAACGAGAGCGCAACGGCCTCTGCAAGCGGCACCCGTGCCAGCCCCCAGAAAAAACTGGTCGCCATGAACGCAGCGATGGCACCGCGCAGGGCATGCAGCTTGAAGGTCGATCTGGCTGGCAGTCTGGTCCCCGAGAGAAAGAACAGGGCCCCGCCAAGGACAATGCCGACCAGCATTCGCCACAACATTGCGTTGTAGGCCCCAAGGCTGATCGAAAGACCCTTCATGATGACGTCCATCGTCGAGAAGGTGGCGATGCCAAGGGTTGCTACGCCATAGGGCACAATTGATGATGTCTTGTTCGCGCCACGCATGAACGGTTCCTAGCGGGCACTTCCGCTTGAGCCGCCATCGATACAGATTTTTTGGCCCGAAGCATATGTATTGGCATCAGAGACCAGCCATACCACAGCGGACGCCACATCGTCAGGCGTTGGCACGCGGCCAAACGGAAATCCGGCATCCAGCGCGTGAATATCATCGACACCCGCCAGCGCCTTGGCCAATCGCGTGCCCATTTCGGATTCCGTCAGGCTTGGGGCAACGATATTGACTCGAATGCCGTTCTTTCCTTCCTCCTTTGCAAGAGTCAGGGCCAGGGCTTCCGTTGCCGCCTTTCCCATATTGTAGGGCGCGCCATTTGCCGAATGGGTCAGTGTCGCAACGCTGGAAATCATCACAATGTCGCTGCGTGCATTCTTGCGAAGGTGGGGAATGGCGAGTTTCGACATATAGTGCGGTCCGAAGG
>CAYSCC010000202.1:0-4066 GCA_964429375.1 uncultured Chakrabartia sp. | reverse complement strand
GTCGTCAACGCGCTGCGTATGCGTCCAGACCGGATCATCCTCGGCGAAATTCGCGGGTCGGAATGCTTCGACCTTCTCGCAGCCATGAATACGGGCCATGATGGCTCGATGTGTACTCTTCACTCCAACAGCCCGCGCGAGGCGCTGGGCCGTATGGAGAACATGGTCATGATGTCGGACATCAAGGTGCCCAAGGAAGCGATTTCGCGCCAGATTGCCGATTCAGTTGACCTTATTGTCCAGGTAAAACGTCTGCGAGATGGTTCACGTCGCGTCACCAACATCACCGAAGTGATCGGTATGGAGGGTCCCGTGATCGTCACGCAGGAACTCTTCAAGTTTGAATATATTTCTGAAGACGAAAACGGGAAAATCGTCGGCGAATATCGTTCGATGGGTCTTCGCCCCTATACGCTCGACAAGGCCAAGCAATATGGCTTTGATCAGGCTCTTCTCGAGGCCTGCCTCTAAAACTCACAATTCGCCGGGATTGCGAATTGCTGCCCGACGCTTATCAGTGCGGGGATGAGTCTCGAACCGGCATTGCTTGCAAACGCTCTGGCCAGAATGGCAGGTGGAGTCACTTTGCCTGTCGAACATCTCGGCCGACTTTCCGGCGGTGCGAACATGGAAAGCTGGTCATTCGATTGGGGTGGCAGTGGCTATGTCCTGAGGCGCGCACCATCTCCAGAGATGATGGACGGGCGACCATTCGGCCACGAGGTTGAGGCGAACATCGTCAGGGCAGCGCGCAAGGCTGGGGTGTCTGCGCCCGAAATAGTGGGAGAACTTGTTCCGGATGACCGCTTGGGGAGTGGCTATGTCATGCGGAGGATTGAGGCGGATGTCACCCCGTCTCGGATCCTGGCTGATCCGCCACACTCACTGCTCAAGGACATTGCCCGGGAACTCGCCCGCATTCACACAATCCCGGTCAGCGAGTTTGGCCACCTGCCCTCCCCCGCCACAGCCGTGATGGTCGAAGACCTGAAAACCAGATTCACGGGTTATGGTGGCGATCGCCCAATCCTGGCTCTGGCAATCAAGTGGCTGGAAGACCATCTCCCCGATCCGGTTTCCGCCGTTTTTCTGCACGGAGACTTTCGGATCGGTAACCTGATGGCCGATGCAAATGGCCTTGCTGCCGTGCTTGACTGGGAGCTTTGCCATATTGGTGACAGGCACCAGGATCTGGCCTTTGGGTGCATCAACAGCTGGCGTTTTGGCCATATTGATCGGCCCGCGTTTGGCGTTGGCAACCTGCCCGAGTTCTGGGCTGCCTATGAGGAAGAGAGTGGCGTCCGCGTCGAACCGGACCGTTTTCGTTTCTGGTTGATCTATTCTACTCTTTGGTGGGGTCTATGCTGCCTTCAAATGGCTGACATCTGGCGATCGGGGATGGACAAATCGCTTGAGCGGGCCGTGATAGGGAGGCGCGTTTCGGAAACCGAGGTCGACCTGCTGATGCTGCTGGAAGAGGATGCGCCGCAAACCCAGAGGCTTCCCATCCGCCTGGACGACCAACCTGAGCCGAGACGCTTTGGCGAACCGAGCGCAGTCGAAATGATCGAAGCGCTGTCGGACTGGATTGAAAGAGACGTCAAGCCCGGCGCTCAGGGTCGCGACCGATTCATGGCGGCCGTTGCGCTGAATGCGCTTGGCATGCTTGGCCGGGAAGCGGCCGGCTCCTTGGCTATCCACGACAAGGCCCTTGCGGATGACCTTTTGGCAGGCCGCTTGACGCTAGCCTCGCCGGGGCTTCTTGCGAGGCTCAAGAAGCTCTCCCTTGCAAAGCTATCCGCCGACCAGCCCAAATACTCGGCCCTTGCTGCCGCCCTCAGGCAATGGAGCGCAGGATGACTCTGGCACAGATCCGTTACGACGTGGATGGTCTCACACTTGTGGGATATCTCGCGGACGGCTCAGGAGGGCGCTCAGCACCCGGTATCCTTGTGGCGCACGAAGGCAACGGGATGTCCGATCTTGTGAAACGCAAGGCAGAGCGGCTGGCAAGTCACGGTTATGTTGCGTTCGCGCTTGACATGTATGGCAGTGTCGCGACGTCTCCGGAAGAAGCGATGCCTCTGTTCCAGGGCCTGATGTCGGATGGAGAAACACTTCGCCGCAGGGCGATGGCGGGGCTTGATGTCCTGAAGTCATCACCAAATGTCGATGAAAACCGGCTGGGCGCAATTGGGTTCTGTTTTGGGGGCGTTGTTTCTCTGGAGCTGGCGCGAGCACAGGCACCAATTCGCTGCGCGATCGGTTTTCATCCCAGCTTCAAACGACCCGCCAACTCTGCCGATGGCCCGATCACTGCGCGCGTTCTGATGATGATCGGTGATGCGGACCCGATTGTCCCGACTGAGGATCGCACGTCTTTCGTTGCGGAAATGACGGCGGCGGAAGCAGACTGGCAACTCCATGTTTTCGGAGGCGTTGGTCATAGCTTCACAAATCCGGCAGTTGATGCGCTTGGCTTTCCCGGCTTCAACTATGATGCGATTGCGGACCGAAGGTCCTGGGCACTCATGCTTGGCCTGCTGGAAGAGGTCTTCTGAGGGTCCGGGCGATCGCTGCCTACAGGGATGGAGAGACACATGCTTTTTGAATTGCCGGCTGAAATCACGGCGTATCTGGCTGAACTCGACGATTTCATTGAGCGTGAAATCAAGCCGATTGAACAGCGGGATGACAACATCCGCTTCTTCGATCACCGGCGGGAGAATGCGAGGACAGACTGGGACAATGACGGCCATCCCCGGGCGGACTGGTGGGCCTTGCTTGCCGAGATGCGCGCCGTTGCGGACCGCGCAGGCCATTATCGCTTTGCCATACCGGCGGAATTCGGCGGCAAGGATGGATCAAACCTTGCAATGGCAGCCATCCGCTATCACCTGGCCGCAAAGGGGCTTGGACTCCACAATGATCTCCAGAACGAAAGCTCGATCGTTGGCAATCTTGTCCAGGTGCTGATGCTGCGCGACTTCGGTACGGAAGAACAGAAGCGGGAATTCATTCCAAAGATGCTTGCCGGGGAAATGGGCTGGAGCTTCGGTCTTACAGAAGAGCATCATGGATCAGACGCCACGCACATGGATACGCGCGCTGTTCCCGCCGTCCGCGACGGGGTTCCGGGGTATCTGATCAACGGCAACAAGATGTGGACAACAGGGCTTCCCTACACAAGCCATGTGATGACCTTCGCCCGGACAAATGGCGAAGATGGCAAAGCGCGCGGCATCACCTGTTTCGTCGTACCGACCACTGCTCCGGGGTTTGAGATCGGTGAGTATATGTGGACATTCAACATGCCCACCGATCATCCCAAGGTGAAGTACACCGATGTCTGGGTGCCAGAGAGCGCAATTTTGGGAAAGCTGGATGAAGGTCTGGCTGTTGCGCAACACTTTGTTCATGAGAACCGGATTCGTCAGGCCGCCAGTTCGCTTGGCGCCGCCCAATACTGCATCGACGAGGCCGTCAAATACGCGCGCGAACGCAAACCCTTCGGCAAGGCGTTGGCTGTGAATCAGGCGATCCAGTTCCCGCTCGTCGAGCTGGCCACTGAAGCCGAAATGCTTCGTCTTCTCATCCTCAAGACGGCGGCAGAGATGGACACGATGACCAAACCGGAAGTTGCCATCAGGCTGTCTGACAAGGTCAGCATGTGCAATTACAAGGCAAACCGACTGGTCTGCAATGCCGCCGATTTCGCCATGCAGGTCCACGGCGGCATGGGATATTCCCGCCACAAGCCCTTCGAGCACATCTATCGGCATCACAGGCGCTATCGGATCACCGAAGGCGCGGAGGAAATCCAGATGCGCAAGGTTGCCGGGCATTTGTTCGGTTTCATGGGCTAGCTGTGGCGCGCCTCCTCATCATCTGGCACTCCCGAACAGGCGGGAGTGAGCAGATGGCCCGGGCCGCAGCGGCAGGCGCGGTGACGGAGACAGAAACCCTGCTTCAGCCAGCGGAAAATACCAGGCCTGACGACCTTGTTGCAGCCGATGGATACCTGTTCGCCTGCCCAGAAAACCTTGCAACCATGTCTGGCGAAATG
>CAYSCC010000201.1:0-4090 GCA_964429375.1 uncultured Chakrabartia sp. | reverse complement strand
CGCCCTTGTGAAGCAGTATCAGAAGCTTTTCGAGATGGAGGAAGTCAAGCTTGGCTTCACCGAGGACGCCTTGATTGCCGTGGCCAAGAAAGGCATTGAGCGCAAGACAGGCGCACGCGGCCTGAGGTCGATCCTTGAAGGCATCTTGCTTGACACGATGTTTGACCTGCCTGCCATGGACGGCGTCGATGAAGTCATGATCGACAAGGATGTGGTCGCGGGCACGAAAGAACCGATCCGGGTCTACACTCACAAGGAAAAGGAAGCCGCGGGCGACGCTGCCTGACAGGGCCTTGGTCGTGATCCCGCGAATTCTGGCGACTGGACTGGCACTTTCTCTGTCGGCGCAGGCGGCCAGCCCGACGCAATCCCGGCTTCCGCGCCTTGCCAGTGATGCCCAGATCGATGCCGCCGAACGCGCACCCCTTGATGGCTTTGCACGCTCCGGCCGCTGGAATGAGCCGTTCGCGCCCTTCACGATCATTGGCAACATTCACTATGTCGGGACAGTGGGCGTCAGTGCCTTCCTGATCACGACGCCGGATGGCCATATCCTGATCGACGGTATTCTTGCGCAATCCGTTCCTCAGATCATCAGAAACATTAAGACGTTGGGTTTTGATATTCGCGACGTGAAGTTCCTGCTCAACAGCCATGCCCATATCGATCATGCGGGCGGCCTGGCAGGGCTGCAAAGGGCAAGTGGTGCCGCAATGATTGCCAGTGCTGCGGATCGGCCGACCCTTGAGGCTGGCGCCATCGGTTTTGGGCCCACCAAGGACATGCCATTTCCACCCATCCGGGTTGATCGAGTCGTTGGTGATGGGGGCAGGGTGACGCTCGGCGGCATTTCGCTGACCGCCCATCTGACGCCCGGTCATACGCAAGGATGTACCTCCTGGAGCATGCCGGTCAAAGGAGCAGACGGGGCCCGGCACACAGCAATCTTTCACTGTAGCAGCACTGTGGCCGGACAATCCCTTCATCCTGAATCCTGGCCGGGGATGATCGCGGCCTATCGCAAGAGCTTTGCCAGGTTTCGCACGTTGAAGGCTGATGTGCTTCTGGCCGCGCACGGCAATTTCTTTGACCTTGAATCGAGGCGCACCAAGCAGCTGGCTGGCGACCCCAATGCCTTTGTCGACCCTGATGCGCTGCAGCGATTGAATGCCAGTATGGAACGCGCTTTCGAGGCCGAACTGAAGGACCAGACGGGAATCAGCCGCTAAAGCTGCGATCTTGGCTGACTTTTGAGGACTATCGCCCGGTGGTTCAGGCGAAAGTGGTAAACCCTGTCGTGAGCCTGTCGATTCCATACAATAACGGAAACGTGATTCGCGCTAACAAGTGGCTGCGACCCGAGGGGCTTCAGGTTTTCCTGAACACCTTCAACTTCGTCAGGACCCGGTCAGTGCGCTGGCCGGGTCCTTTCTTTTGATACATCGTCTGCGCATCACATTTGATTCTGTTGGCGATGTGACGCACAAGACGCGCTCAACAAGACAAGAGACCGAGGAAGCGGACATGGCAAGCGTGCATGATTTCACTGTGAAGAAGCCCGACGGTACGGAGCAGAAGCTCTCGGACTTTGCCGGCAAGCCGATGTTGATCGTGAATACGGCGTCGAAATGCGGTTTCACGCCTCAGTACGAAGGGCTTGAAGCACTGCACCGCGAATATGGCGACAAGCTGGAAATCATAGCCTTTCCATGCAACCAGTTTGGCGCGCAGGAGCCGGGCGACGCGGAAGAAATCGCCAATTTCTGCTCTTTGACCTATGATGTCACCTTCCCGGTCATGGCGAAGATCGAAGTCAACGGAGCCAACGCCGATCCGCTCTACAAGCATCTGAAGAAGGAACGGCCCGGCCTGTTGGGGCTGCAGTCGATCAAGTGGAATTTCACCAAATTTCTGGTGGACAAGCAGGGCAAGGTCGTTTCCCGCCATGCGCCGACTGAAAAGCCTGAAAGCCTCAAAGCGGATATCGCAAAACTTCTTTAGTAGTCGGGCCGGTTATCCCCAGTTCTGTTGGCTGGTGCGGTTCACAAAGGTGGTTCTGCCGCCTAAGACTGTGCCATGCCGCATGCGCCTTTTGTCCCTTTGCGAGTCCTGTCCGCCTATTCGATGCTCGAAGGCGCGATTGAGCCCAAGGCGATTGCAAAGCGTGCAAGGGAACTCGGATTCCCTGCTGCAGCCATTACGGACCGCAATGGTCTCTATGGGGTCATGGAGTTTTCTGAGGCGTGCAAGTCGGCCGGCGTGCAGCCGATCATCGGCACGCTGCTGGCGGTTTCCCGCCCCGACCGGCCCGATGCTGTCGCGCCGGCGTACGACTGGCTTCCTCTCTATGCCCAGGATGAAGCGGGCTACGCCAATCTTTGTGCGCTGACGTCTGCGGCCCATCTTGATCGACCGCTTGATGAGCCGGCCCATGTCACCTTTGAAACTCTGGCCCGGCATACGGAGGGGTTGATTGCGCTCACGGGTGGCGCGGAAGGGGCCATGGCACGGCTGATTGCCGAAGGGCAGGATTACGCGGCCATTGGCTATGCGGATCGGCTGCTGCAGCTGTTTCCGGGCCGTGTCTATGTCGAAATTGCGCGGACCTTGAATCCCGTTGAGGGGGCAAGCGAGTCCGGTCTCATCGAGATCGCGCACCAGCTCAACCTGCCGCTTGTGGCAACGAATCCCGCCAATTTCGCAGAGGCGGATTTCCACGATGCCCATGATGCAATGCTTTGCATTGCGCACTCAAGCTATGTCGACAGTGATGACAGGATCAAGAGCTCGCCAGATGCCTGGATGAAGCCTGCACGCGACATGCGGTTGCTGTTCGCGGACCTGCCGGAGGCCCTTTCGAACACGCTTGTTGTGGCCCAGCGCTGTGCCGTCATGGCGCCCAAGCGCAGCCCCATCCTGCCAAGCATCGCGGGGGACAAGGACGGAGAGGCGGTGCAACTAAGGGCCGATGCCGCAGCCGGACTCGATCTGCGGCTGGCCCGAATCCCCTCTGGTGACCACCAAAGCTATCGGGACCGTCTGGCCTTCGAGCTGGATGTCATCACGTCGATGGGATTCTCGGGCTATTTCCTGATCGTTGCCGACTTTATCAAATGGGCCAAGGAACAGGGCATTCCCGTGGGCCCGGGGCGCGGCTCCGGCGCCGGTTCGGTTGTCGCCTGGTCCCTGACGATCACGGACCTTGATCCGATCAAGCTGGGGTTGCTGTTCGAACGCTTTCTCAATCCCGAGCGCGTGTCGATGCCCGATATCGACATCGATTTCTGCGAAACCCGTCGCGAGGAGGTGATCCGCTACGTCCAGGCCAAATATGGCCGCGATCAGGTGGCCCAGATCATCACGTTCGGACGACTCAAGGCCCGAGCCGTCCTGAAGGACACCGGGCGCGTTCTGCAGATGAGCTATGGCCATGTCGACCGGCTGGCAAAACTGGTTCCCAATCATCCGACGGATCCATGGACGCTTGAAAGAGCGTTGAACGGCGTTTCGGAACTGGCTGCCGAGTATAAGTCGGATGCACAGGTCCGGCGGCTGTTTGACCTCGCGCTGAAGCTGGAAGGGCTGCCCCGCCACAGTTCGACCCATGCTGCAGGTGTCGTGATTGGTGACAGGCCATTGGCCCAGCTTGTGCCGCTCTATCGCGATCCGCGTTCGGACATGCCAGTGACGCAGTTCGACATGAAATACAGCGAGAGCGCAGGACTGGTGAAGTTCGACTTCCTTGGTCTCAAGACGCTGTCCGTCCTTCAGAAGGCGTGCGACCTCATCGAAGCGCGTGAAGGTGTCCGGCCCGATCTTGATGCCCTCTCGTGGGATGATGAGGATGTTTATGCGCTTCTCCAGCGTGGAGACACGGTGGGTGTGTTCCAGCTGGAATCCGAAGGGATGCGCCGGACGCTGGCGGCCGTCCGGCCATCGAATTTTGGAGACATCATTGCCCTTGTCTCGCTCTACCGTCCGGGTCCGATGGACAATATCGGCCTGTTCGGGGACCGGAAGAACGGCCGCGTCGCGATCGAATATCCGCACCCGCTGCTCGAGGGGATCCTTGCCGAAACCTACGGCATCT
>CAYSCC010000200.1:0-4109 GCA_964429375.1 uncultured Chakrabartia sp. | reverse complement strand
CCATCGTTTCACTTTGTCGATGATGCCGCGGAATCGCGGCGCCTGAATGAGACTTCGGGCTCGATCATTCTGGCCGGCTCCGGCATGTGCGAAGGTGGTCGTGTCCGCTACCATTTGCTTGCCAATCTGGATCGGCGCGAATCCACCATTCTCTTCGTCGGCTTTCAGGCAGGCGGAACATTGGGCCGCACCATTCTCGATGGTGCCAGGCGCGTCAGGATTTCGGGCCGCGATACCGTTGTGAGGGCGGCCATTCGAAAGATCGACAGCTATTCAGCCCATGCCGATCGGACGGAGCTGAAGGATTGGATCCTGGCGCGCCGGCCAATCTCCGGGTCCCTGTTCCTGACTCATGGCGAAGCAGCCGCTGTTGAAGGTTTGCAAGAACTGCTCGAGGCGCAGATCCCCTCCATCATCACGCCTCAAATCGGCGAAACCTATGAAGTGCCCGCCGCTGCCCCCGCAAAGAGACTGAAAGCCGGGCGACCAGACTTGCAAGGTGCTGTGAATTCAGACTGGCAGAACGACTATGCGCGGTTCGCAGTCGACCTGAAGCATGAACTTCAGAAGATCGAAGCCGCCGAACGCCGCCGCGAAGCCATTGAGCGCATGCGTGACATTCTGGTCGAGTATCGCAATGCCAAGGCCAAACGTCGCGGAAAACAAGGTTAACAGGCACCGAAAGCCCGTTGCCCGTTCTGTGGTGCACTGCCAAGATGCGGCATGACGTTCTTGTTCCGGCCAGCGGATCTGCGCACGAGCTGGGCACCAATACCCGGACTTCCGGAGGTATGGTGCGCGACACTGGAAACCGCCCATCTGCCGGACGGCGGCTTGTCAGCAATCCTTCATTGCGTCCGTCCGAATGAAACCAAAGTTTCGATCCGCATCCATCTGCACTTTGGGCGTGTCCTGGCCTGCTGGTCCACGGAGCAGATTATCGACCCCTGGCAGGACGATGTCTGGGCGCTGTTTCCGATGGCCCATCCGCCCCGGTCATGTCCGCCCTTGCAGGAGATATCTCCATCGGCATGGATCAAGGCCATTGCCGATGATCCAACTCACCAATCCGGCGCATCGAAATGGCGCCATTTCGAAATTGCCAGCAGCGATACGGTCTTGCATGTCATCAGCGCAGGCAAGCTTCAGGCCGCGAGCTTCGTTGAAGTCTAGACGACGCCATAGGCCAGCATGGCATCGGCGACCTTCTTGAATCCAGCAATGTTGGCACCCTTCACATAGTCACAATAGCCAGACGAATCCGAGCCATATTCAAGACAGCGGCTGTGAATCCCCTCCATGATGTCAAGGAGAAGCCTTTGCAGTTCCTCTTCCTTCCATGAAATCCGGGCCGAGTTCTGGCTCATTTCCAGCCCCGATACAGCCACGCCACCGGCATTTGCCGCCTTCCCCGGCGCGAACAATATTCGCGCCGCCTTGAAAATATGCACGCCATCCAGGTCCGTAGGCATGTTGGCCCCTTCGGAAACCGCCATGCATCCGTTCCTGATCAGCATTTCGGCATCACTCCCCAGCAACTCATTCTGGGTCGCGCAGGGGAGCGCGACGTCGCACGGCACGCTCCATGGGGTTTTGCCCGGATGGAACGTCGCACCAGTAAAATGATCGGCATAGTCGCTGATCCGGCCACGGCGGACGGTCTTCAGTTCCTTGACCCAATCAATCTTTTCCTGCGTCAGCCCTTCGGGATCATGGATGAAGCCGGCACTGTCTGAAAGGGTCAACACCTTGCCGCCAAGCTGGGTGACCTTTTCGGCTGCATGCGTTGCGACATTGCCCGACCCGGAAATGACCGCAATCTTGCCCTCAAGCGACTGCCCCCGCGTCCTCAGCATGTTCTGCAGGAAATAGGTTGCTCCATAACCGGTCGCCTCGGTCCGGATGAGGGAGCCCCCATACTCCAGACCCTTGCCCGTCAGCACACCCGTGAATTCGTTGCTGATCCGCTTGTACTGGCCGAACAAATAACCGATTTCACGCGCACCGACGCCAATGTCTCCCGCCGGAACGTCGACGTCGGCTCCGATATAACGATAGAGTTCCGTCATCATCGATTGGCAGAAGCGCATCACTTCTCCATCGGACTTCCCCTTGGGGTTGAAGTTCGATCCACCTTTGCCACCGCCCATCGGGAGACCGGTCAGGGCATTCTTGAACGTCTGCTCGAACGCAAGGAATTTGAGGACGGATTCCGTGACCGACGGATGGAACCGGAGGCCGCCCTTGTAGGGTCCGATCGCATTGTTGTTCTGAACACGCCAGGCGCGCTGCACGCGAATGTTTCCCTTGTCATCCTGCCAGCAGACACGAAAGGAGACCACCCGATCCGGCTCCGCGATCCTTCGCAGAATTTGGGCCTCGTGGTATTGTTCCTTGTCCTGAATGAAGTCGAAAATATCCTCCGCGACTTCCGTCACAGCCTGAACGAATTCGGGCTGGCCGGGATTTCGCTTCCGGACTCCTTCGACAAAGGTGTTGAGATCGACATGATCTGATACGGCCATTGGACATCCCCCATTTCTGTAGGTTGCACTGACAAAGGGCCCGGCCATCGATCCCGGAACGCGATAGACAGGATCGCTCGGATGCGCACGGGAAGACTAGCACCAAATTCCCTGATGGGAAGCGCGCAGGAACTTCAGATTGTCCGGCCTGCGCGGCCAGCCTGTTCGACCGTATAGTGCCAGGCGGTTCGGCCGGAGCGCGCTCCCCTCTGAACCGACCAGGTCAGAGCCGCGGCTGGATCGAACGGCAGATTGAACGCCTGCGCATAGCGGGCGACCATGGCAAGATAGGTCTCCTGGTCGCAGGCGTGAAAGCCAAGGCTCAGGCCAAATCTGTCGGCCAGAGCGAGACGATCATCGACGACGTCCCGGACATTGATCGCGGAATCCTGTTCGGCCATGTCGCGCGTGACAATGTGGCGGCGGTTTGACGTGACATAAAGACGGACATTTGGTGGACGGCCAGAGGCACCCCCTTCAAGGAGGGATCTCAGGCTCCGGGCCGCGTCTGTCCCGCCTTCGAACGCAAGGTCGTCAATGAACACGATTGCAGGTCTTTCCCATGCCGCCAGCGTGGAAAAGACGTTCGGCAGCTTGTCGAGATCAGCTGACCCAACCTCCACAAGGCAGATATCAAGGCCTTCCGCCTGCAAGGCTGCAACAGAGGATTTGACAAGTGCGGACTTTCCACCACCGCGGACACCCCAAAGCAGGATGTCGTGGGCGGCATGACCGTGAGCCAGCCTGCGTCCATTTTCCACAACGGCATCGCGCTGGGCGTCAATGCCTGTCAGCAGTTTCAGGTCAAGCGGTGCAAAGCGGGCGACCCGCAACGCATTGCCATGCCAGACATAGGCTGGAGCCGTCGGGTCAACAGCATCCTCAACGGGAGGCGCGAGCCGTTCAAGCGCGGCGACAAGACGCTCAAGCAGATCCGTGTCCATGCTGGCCCCCTATTGCGTCGCAAGCGGAAGCGCAATGTTCAGACCTGGAGCCCGTGCTGTTTGATCAGGTCGTAGAGGGTTGGACGACTGATCCCCAAAAGCTTGGCGGCGTTGGAGATGTTGCCGTCCGTCCGCGCGATGGCACGTCGGATTGCCTTGCGATCGGCGGCATCGCGAACGGCCTTCAGGTTGATCTGATCGGCGTCGGCGTCATCATCGTCGCCTCCCTCCAGATCAAGGTCAGCCGCCGTCACCAGCTTGCCATCGGCCATGATGACTGCCCGTTTCATGCGGTTTTCAAGCTCGCGAACGTTGCCTGGCCATGTCCAGCGATCAATTGCAGCCAGTGCATCTGGCGACAGGCCCTTGACGCTCGGATTCATCGATGCCGAATACATCTTGAGAAAATGCCGCGCGAGCAGGGCGGCATCGCCTGGCCGCTCTGCGAGCGTCGGGATGCGCACCACAATTTCCGCCAGCCTGTAATACAGGTCTTCGCGAAAGCTGCCTTCTGCGATCATCTCTTCCAGGTTGCGATGAGTGGCACAGACAATCCTGGTGTCGACCGGGATGGCCTTGCGCCCACCGATCCGTTCAATGACGCGTTCCTGGAGAAAACGGAGCAGCTTGACCTGCAACG
>CAYSCC010000199.1:0-4130 GCA_964429375.1 uncultured Chakrabartia sp. | reverse complement strand
CGAACCCACGGTGGGCGTGAACCCACGCCGGTTTTCAAGACCGGTGCCTTAAACCACTCGGCCACCTGTCCGCTTGAAGGGGCCGCGCATAGCGGAGTCATTGCGGTCCGCGCAAGCGGTGTCACAAAATGGGGTGACGGAACCGTCTCTGCTATGGCAGACTGCGGCTATGCGATCTTTCCGTCTTCGCGCTGCAATCGCTTTAGCCTGCGTTACGTTCACGCTAGGTGCGAGCGCGGAGCCCGAGCCGCCAGTGCAGGCGCCCGATCCATTTCAGCAGTTTGTCGAGCAGCTTGGCGCACAGGCTTTGGCCCAGGGTGTTTCGCGCAGAACGGTCGATGCGATCATGCCCACGCTGTTTTTCAGCCAGCGGGTTGTGAACCTCGATCGGGCGCAGCCGGGCGGACCTCCCAATTCCCCCATTCCCAAATTTGCGCCCTATGCCGCGCAGCATGTGGATGCGGCGCGGATCAACCGGGGGCGCGCGAAATACAAGGCCCTGCTGCCCTTGTTGCAGCAGGTCGAGAATGAAACAGGGGTGCCGGAAGCGATCATGGTCGCCATTTGGGGGCATGAAACCAACTATGGTTCTTACACCGGCGATTTTGATCTTGCGAATGCCTTGGCAACCCTTGCCTTTGAAGGGCGGCGGCGAACATTGTTCACGACGGAGTTCATTGCCACGCTGAAGCTGATCGATCGAGGTGTGCCACGCGAGACATTGAAGGGAAGCTGGGCAGGGGCCACCGGATATCCGCAATTTCTGCCTTCGACCTATCTCCGTTACGGTCGTGACGGCGATGGGGACGGTCGGGCCGATATCTGGTCAAGCGAAGCAGACGCGCTGGCATCCATCGCCAATTATTTTCGGGCCTCGGGGTGGCGGGCTGGCCAGCCATGGGGCGTGAAGGCCTTTGTTGCCGATTCACTGGATCGGACGCAGCTCGGGAGCCGGTTGTCCCCGTCACGCTGTGCCCGGGTCTTTGCCCGCCACAGCCAATGGAAAACAATTGCAGAATGGCGGTCCATGGGTGTCATTCCTCTGGAAAGCAAAGGCATCAGGAACACGGACCTGGCGACGCTCCTCGAGCCGGACGGCCAGGGCGAAACGGCATACCTCCTCACTGGAAATTACAGGGTGATTCTCGAGTATAACTGCTCGAATTTCTATGCGCTGTCCGTTGGCCTGCTTGCTGATGAGGTTACCCGGTAACGCCAGTGCTTGGTCATCGTGGCGCATGGAGCTATCGCGGATATTGTCGTGGTTCCTGAGTCGAAGGCCGAACATGAAATTCCCATTTGCGTTGCCTGTTGCCCTGCTTGCGGTGTCCATTCCAGTCAGTGCCGCTGCTCCCCCGTTTGAGACAAGTGCCCCGGTGGCCTATATGGTCGATCTGTCATCGGGTGCGGTCCTCTATGCAAAGGACGCAGACCGGAGGATTCCGCCCGCATCCATGGCAAAGATGATGACAGCGCACCTTGCCTTTCGCCTTATCAAGCAGGGCAAGTTCCGGCTTGATCAGAAATTTACCGTGAGACCCGAAACCTGGGCGAAATGGCATGGCCCGGCTGCAGGATCGACGATGTTCCTGTCCGCGGGCGAGGACGTGAGCATCGAAAATCTGCTTCATGGCATTGTGACGCTTTCAGGCAATGACGCGTGCGTTGTGCTGGCAGAGGGGATGTTCGGCACCGAACAGGCATTCGTTGCCCAAATGAATGCCGAAGCGAAACGGTTGGGCCTGTCCAACACCAATTACGGAACGTCCAATGGATGGCCAGATGGTGGTGTGACCTATACCACGGCCAAGGATCTGGCGGTTTTGGCGCGCGCAACCATTGATGAGACGCCAGACATGTACCGCAAGTTCTACAGCCAGACCCAATTCACATGGGGCAAGACGCTGGGGTCTGGCGCAGACATTACCCAGGCCAACCGCAACCCGATCCTGGGCCGCATCGCCGGCGCGGATGGAGTCAAGACCGGGCACACAGACGAAGCCGGATATGGCTTTACCGGGTCCGCTGAACAGAGCGGGCGGCGGCTTGTCATGGTCGTTGCGGGTCTCGACACGTTCAACAACCGCATCACGGAATCCGTCCGTTTCATGGACTGGGGATTCAAGGCCTGGGAAACACGGCCACTGGTCGCTGCCGGAAAGGTGGTGGAGCAGGCCGAAGTACAGATGGGCAGTGCGTCACGCATTGGGCTCGTTGCACCGCGCAACATTGCGGTCACGCTGCCGATGGGGTCGTCTGCGCGGATGAGCGTGAAGGTTGTCTATGATGGGCCCATCAAGGCTCCCATTGCAAAGGGGCAGCACATTGCCGACCTAGTCGTTTCAACGCCAGATACTGCGCCCCAGATCAAGCCGCTGGTAGCACAGGAGTCCGTGTCGGAGGCCGGATTCTTCGGTCGCGTTTGGGCCGGCTTGATGTCATTCTTCGGCGGGTGAGCGGGAAATTCATCTCATTGGAAGGCGGGGAGGGCGTCGGCAAGTCGACCCAGCTCAGGATGCTTGCGGACGCCCTGCGGGCGCTGGGCCATCGCGTTGTGACAACACGCGAACCGGGTGGCAGCCCCGGCGCTGAAGCAATCCGGACGCTTCTCATGAACGGTGACATCGATCGCTGGAGCGCGCGAACGGAGGCGCTTCTTTTTGCAGCCGCGCGTGCGGACCATGTTGAACGGACGATCCTGCCGGCACTGGAACGCGGCGAATGGGTCCTGTGCGATCGGTTTGTCGATTCCACACGGGCATATCAGGGGGGAGCAGGGGGGCTGGGCGATGAAGAGATCCTCGCTCTTCATGCCATAGGCTGCAAGGGCTTGATGCCAGACCGGACATTTGTCCTGACGCTCGATGTCGAACAGGCGACGGCACGGGCAGAACTGAGGGATGGCGGCAAAGCCGACCGGTTTGCCCTCAAGCAGGAGGCCTATCACCGCAGTGTTTCCAGTGCATTCCTGAAGATGGCTGAAGAGTCACCCGATCGCATGCGCGTGATCTCTGCATCGGGCACCCCGGAAGGCGTAACTGCGCGGCTTCTCGACGCCTTGGGTGACCTGCTTTGAGCGACATTTTCGGGCATGACGGCATCGTTGCGGAGTTCCTGACCGCAATGCGGGGGGGGCGCATGCATCATGCCTGGCTGTTCGTGGGCCCGGAAGGGCTGGGCAAGGCTTTGACAGCCAGGGCGCTCGCCAAGAGGTTGCTCTGCGAGGCGGCCGACCCCGATCTTGCCAAAACCGGGCTTGATGTTCCCGAAAGCCACCCGATCGGCAAATTGTTTGATGCACAGACGCATCCTGATTTCGTTCTGCTTGAACGTCTGCCGAAAGATCTGAAGGCACTGCGGGATATCGAAAGGCGAGACTGGCCTGCAGATATGGAACGGGCCAGAAATATCACGATCGAGCAGGTACGCAGCCTCGGCAACACCTTTGCTCTCAAGCCATCCTATTCCCGGTCTCGCGTCGTGCTTGTGGACACGATTGACGATATGGAACGTGGCGCGGCGAACGCCTTGCTGAAGAGTCTCGAAGAGCCGCCGCATGGGACACTCTTCCTGCTGGTCAGCCATGCGCCTGGCCGACTATTGCCGACGATCCGTTCGCGGTGTCGAATCCTGCGCTTCTCCACACTTGGGGTGTCTGAAATGGAAGCGGCGCTACGACGGGCGCGACCTGAGATCGATGATGCAGAGCTCGCAGCGCTTCTTGCTGTTGGAGAGGGATCGCCCGGCAAGGCCTTGAGTTATGCCGGTCTTGACCTTGCCCGTCTGGAAGCCGACCTTCGCAAGATTGCGGACGGAGGCGACCCCGACAATGGCCTGAGGGCTGAACTGGCACAGTCGCTTTCTGGCAAACAGTCTCAGCGGGCTTACGAAGCATTCCTGCGTCGTGCGCCCGCCTTTATCGCCGAGGTAGCAAGACAGCGTCAGGGGGCTGCGATGAAAAGCGCCATTGATGCCTGGTCTGCAGCGCGCGGGCTCGCTGAAAGCGCCATCCGCCAGTCACTTGATCCGCACATGACGGTTTTCGCGCTTGCAGGACATGTTGCGGCCCTTGTTCCTGCAGCGAAGGACGCTAAAGCCTGACCTCATGTCTGGCGAACCTTTCTACATCA
>CAYSCC010000198.1:0-4134 GCA_964429375.1 uncultured Chakrabartia sp. | reverse complement strand
CCCCGCCCCCGGCTTCAGCGGAAATTAACCCCAATCATGGAGATGAAAGTCATGCGTGCATCCCACTTTGCAACCCTGATTGGAATGAGCGTCGCGCTCGCCGCGTGCGGGACACAGAATCGAGGACTTGAATCAGTCCACCAGCCAGTTGTGTCAAAATCCAACTATGTGCTCGACGTGAACTCGGGCTACGAGGGCCTCGCTCCCGGAGAATCCAGCCGCGTCGCCGGCTGGTTCGAATCCCTCCGTCTTGGATATGGCGACCATGTGTCGGTTGATGCCGGCGGCAGCAACGACTCTGCCGCGCGTGAAGCCGTTGCGTCTGTCGCATCTCGCTATGGTCTGCTGATCGACCCGACGGCGCCGGTCACCAGCGGCGAAATTGCCCCTGGCAAGGTTCGTGTCGTTGTGAGCCGGACCTCGGCAACCGTGCCGAACTGCCCCGACTGGAGCGACAAGGCCGGCAATGATTTCAATGCGAACACGCTGTCCAACTATGGCTGCAGTATCAATTCCAACCTGGCGGCCATGGTCGCGAACCCGGAAGACCTGATCTACGGCCAGAGGGCGACGGGTGCGAACGACGCATCGACAGCCTCCAAGGCAATCAATTCCTATCGGAACCGCAAGCCTACCGGCGAAGGTGAACTCAAAAACGAAAGCTCGAGGAGCAACTGATGAACGCGCCATGGTCCCCAAGTCGCCAGGGTGCGACAAATCGTGATCCGTTTTCAGCGTACATCTGCGACGATGCTACCGCCGACACCATTCGCCCCGTTTGCGCGGAAATGGGCTGGCCTGTTGAAAAGATCAACAAAGGTGGCCTGCGTAATGCGGTCCAGTCGCTCTCTGTCTCGGCAAGCCCCAACATCCTGTTTGTGGACCTGTCGGAATCGGGCGATCCGCTGAACGACATCAACGCGCTCGCCGAGGTTTGCGAGCCGGGCACCGTTGTGATCGCAGCAGGTGAAGTCAACGATGTCCGCCTGTATCGGGACCTCGTGGCGAGCGGTATCCAGGACTATCTCCTGAAGCCATTCAGCGCTGACCAGCTTCGCGAAGCCTTTGCCCATGCCCAGGCCGTTCTGAACGGTCCGCGGCATAGTGAGCCCGTTGCGGATCGTCCGCACATGACAGCGGCAATCATTGGCGCACGGGGCGGGGTTGGTGCATCAACCATTGCCGCATCGCTCGCCTGGTTGTTCAGCGACAGCCACAAGCGCTCGACGGCTCTTCTTGACCTCGACGTTCATTTTGGGACCGGCGCCCTGTCGCTTGACCTCGAACCGGGTCGTGGCCTTACAGATGCCATCGAAAACCCGGGCCGCATCGATGGCCTGTTCATCGAGCGCGCCATGGTACGCGCAAATGACAAGCTCTCCGTGCTCTCTGCTGAAGCGCCGATGAGCCAGCCCCTGCTCAGCGATGGCGGTGCCTTCTACCAGTTGCAGGAAGAAATGCGCGCAGCATTTGAATGCACGGTGATCGACCTGCCACGGCAAATGGTGATCCAGCATCCTCACCTGATGAGCGAGATCCAGTCTGTGCTCGTTGTGTCGGAATTGACCCTTGTCGGGGCCCGCGACGTGATCCGGATCCTGTCCTGGCTCAAGGCCAATGCCCCGCATGCGAGTGTGCTTGTGGCGCTGAATCGCGTCGGGCCAAGCGGAACGACCGAACTGACCCGCAAGGATTTCGAATCCTCAATCGAACGCAAGGTCGACTTTGTGATCCCGCTGGATGCGAAAGTCGTCTGCCAGGCTGCAAAGCTGGGCAAGCCCGTGGCTGAGGTGGGCAAGACCTCAAAGGTTGGCCAGGAATTGCTGGCGATCGGAACGCGGCTTCTGCTGACCGCTGATGGCGGAGAAGATGGCGCAGACGCGGCGGGTTCCAAGGCTGGAAAATCGGCATCGTTGGCCGACAAGATTGGAAGCCTGCGCTCGCTGCTGCCCAATCGGAAAGCAAAAGTCGAACAGGACGCCTGAGTTGCAGGTCGTTTGACCGGTTAGGATAGGATCACCAATGCAGTGGATTGTGGTAATCGCCGGGATGATCATGAGCCTGATCATGCTGGGCTTGGCCTTTTCCGGCCCGTCACTGGCGAAGGCGCAGTCACGCCGTATTGACGGGGTGAAAGCCCGCCACGGCGACACACCGTCCTACACGGTCGAATCCCAGATGCGCAAGATTACTGCAAATCGCGCATCCAGGGCCGATGGCATTGCAAGCAAATATATTCCAAATCCCGCGCTGCTCGCCAAGCGGCTTCAGCAGACGGGCAAGAACTGGTCGCTTGCGAAATATGTCATGACCTGCCTTGGGATCATGCTCGTGATCGCGCTTCTTGCACTGATCAAGGGGGCACCAATCCTCCTTGGCTTGCTTGCTGGTTCCGCATTTGGCCTTCTGATCCCGCACCTGGTCGTGAGCAGCCAGATCAAGAAGCGGATCAACAATTTCAACGCGAAGTTTCCTGATGCCATTGAACTGATGGTGCGCGGCCTTCGTTCAGGCTTGCCGATTTCGGAAACTCTCGGAATTGTGGCCAGCGAAGTTCCTGACCCGGTCGGAATGGAATTCCGCGGCGTCTCTGATCGCATCAAGATCGGCAAGACGATGGAAATGGCGCTTGAGGAAGCATCGGACCGCATCGGAACCGCTGAATTCCAGTTCTTTTGCATCACGCTGGCAATTCAGAGGGAAACAGGCGGCAACCTGGCCGAAACACTCTCAAATCTGGCCGACGTGCTGCGCAAGCGCGCCCAGATGAAGCTGAAGATCCGGGCCATGTCTTCTGAATCCAAGGCGTCGGCATACATCATCGGCGTCCTCCCCTTCGGCGTGTTCGGGATGATCATGTATGTCAACCCGCCCTACATGTTGCACTTCTTCGAAGATCAGCGACTGATGGTTGCTGGCCTTGGCGGGATGGTCTGGATGGGTATCGGTGCCTTCATCATGTCCAAGATGATCAGTTTTGAAATCTGACGGTACGGTCAAGGAAAGAGTCTAGAGATGGAAACGGGTGGGCCAACATTGCTGGGAGTCGACGTCCTCTGGGTCGCGACAATATTGTCGGCGGTGGCAACCCTTGCTGTCATCTTCGCGCTCTACACGGCAACGACCGTGCGGGATCCAATGGCCAGCCGCGTCAAGGCGCTGAATGAGCGGCGCGAACAGCTGAAGGCCGGCATTATCGTCTCGAGCGGCAAGCGTCGGGCCAAGCTCACGCAAAAGAATGAAACAACCGATCGCATGCGGTCGATGCTGTCTTCGCTGCGCGTGCTGCAGGAAGAACAACTCAAGGACGCGCAGACCAAGCTGGTACAGGCCGGCATCCGGTCCAAGGACGCCGCTGTTGCCGTCATTTTCGCACGCATGGTCCTTCCCATCATCATCGGGGGCGGTGTAGCGGCTGCTGTTTATGTCTTCGGCTGGCACGAAGACTGGTCGGCGATGAAAAAGTTCTTCCTGGTGTCTGGCGCCCTGATCGGCAGCTACAAGGCGCCTGATATCTTCATCCAGAACAAGATTTCCAAGCGATCCGACCTCATCCGGAAGGGTTTGCCGGACGCACTGGACTTGCTGGTCATTTGCGCGGAAGCCGGCCTGACGGTCGACGCAGCCTTCCACAGGGTCGCGCGCGAACTTGGCAAGGCCTATCCGGAACTGGGCGATGAGTTTGCGCTGACGGCAATCGAACTTGGCTTCCTGACAGAACGGCGGATGGCCTTTGAAAACCTTTCGAAGCGCGTCGCACTCGATGCCGTGCGCGGCGTGGTAACAACCATGATCCAGACGGAAAAATATGGTACGCCGCTCGCCTCTGCGCTGCGTGTGCTTTCAGCCGAATTCCGCAACGAACGCATGATGCGGGCCGAAGAAAAGGCTGCCCGCCTCCCGGCGATCATGACGGTGCCGCTGATCCTGTTCATCCTGCCCGTTCTCTTTGTCGTGATCCTTGGCCCGGCGGCCTGCTCGATCAGCGACACCTTCGTGAACGGAAAGATCTAGGGCTATCCCCGGATTGGGGCGCAGTTCGATTGCCGCCGGATGGCTTCGAACTGCGCTATTTCCCCTGGATTGGCCAGCAGCAGCCGAACAAGGGCGATCCCGCGATCATAACGCACCCTG
>CAYSCC010000197.1:0-4141 GCA_964429375.1 uncultured Chakrabartia sp. | reverse complement strand
TTTTGGGCCCCTGTGGTGAAATTGGTAGACGCGCTCGACTCAAAATCGAGTGCCGCAAGGCGTGCTGGTTCGAGTCCGGCCAGGGGCACCATCCAGCGCTCGGCTGAGAGACACTTGCAAAGTCTCTGCATTTGGCATCCGAAATCCGGAAATTCCCTAAGCTTCCAGCCTCATATCTCTCGAGTCATCAAAATTGCCGGGAACGGGCAAGTCACACAAACCCTGCCACGAGATGAACCTTTGTCACAGAGTTTACGGTCCACTTCCAATGGATCCGCCGATTTCGCCGGACAATCGCAGGCGCCATTCCCGCGAGGAGGTTCCAAGGAAGTTCACTGGCCGTGTGCAGCTCTCCAGTCGCGCCTGATCTTCTTGGCAAGAGAAAATTTATGGACTTCGGTCGGTCCGTCATAGATGCGAAAGGCACGGACCTCACGAAAGACCTGCTCGACAATGGTCGCGTCAGTAACGCCCGTTCCCCCCATGACCTGGACGCACCGATCTGCAACGCGCATCAGGGCTTCTGAAACGGCAACCTTCGCCATTGAGCTTTCCACGGTCCCGAGAGAACCCGTATCGAGGACAGATGCGCACCAATCGATCATGAGTTCGGCCTGCTTCAGATCGATCATGTTCTCAGCCAGCATGAAACCAACACCCTGATGCTCGATCAGTGTCTTGCCAAAGGCGGAACGGCGATTGGCATAGTCGCTGGCAATCTCGTGCGCCCGGATACAGCAGCCCAGCCAACGCATGCAGTGTGACAGCCGGGCCGGGCTCAGGCGCACCTGGGCGTAAGTGAAGCCTTCACCTGCATTACCAAGCATTTGGGTTGCCGGCACCCGCAACCCGTTGATGGTGACGGTTGCATGGCCGCCGGGCATCGAGCTGTCGATCGTGTTGGGGATATGGTCGATCCGGATTGACGGGTCCGGAAGATCAACCAGGAACATGCAGGCACCCTGTTCAGCCTTGGCCATGACGATACCCACGCCCGCACCCTCGCAGCCCGTGATGAAAGCCTTGCGCCCATCAATGACCCAATGGTTGCCATCGAGGCGACAAGTGGTTTGCATCATCGAGGGATCCGAACCCGCCCCCCCTTCTTCCCAGGGCTCTGTCATGAAGAATGCAGATCGCGTCCTGCCCTCGACCAGAGGAGCGAGAAAGCGGTCCTTGAGTTCAGGGCTGCCGACCTTGCCCAGAAGGTACATGTTGCCTTCATCGGGGGCCATGGTGTTGCAGGCCAACGGCCCGAGCGGAGACAGTCCCGACTTGATCAGGACAACTGCGGTTTCACGCTGGGTCAGGTGTGTGCCGTCTGACAGGATGTGCGGCGTCAGAACACCGGCAGCGCGAGCCTTGTCCCTGAGTTCAGACACCAGGGCATCCGTCGGCGCGCCATGATGGTCGCGCCGAGGATCCTTTTCATATGGGATGACCACATCGCGCACGAAACGCTCGACACGCTCCGCAATGGCGGCTGTCCGCTCGGGTCCGGCTCCCATGTTCTGCTGCTTCTCAAATGCGTTCGATGATGATCGCAGGCGCCATGCCGCCTGCAGCGCACATTGTGACAAGTCCCCGCTTGAGGTCGCGGCGTTCCAGCTCATCCAGCACAGTCCCGATCAGGATCGAACCGGTCGCCCCGATTGGGTGGCCAAGCGCGCACGCGCCCCCGTTGACGTTGACCTTGTCACGATCAAGCTTGAGGTCACGGATGAACTTTTCGGCTACAACCGCGAACGCTTCATTGATTTCCCAAAGATCGATGTCGTCAGGCGTGAGGCCCGCCTTTGCCAGCACTTTCCTCGCTGCGGGCACTGGCGCGTTGAGCATGAGCGTCGGGCAATCGCCGACATTGGCTGTGGCCACGATCCGGGCCCGCGGCGTCATGCCATGTTTTTGTGCATAATCCCGGGACGCGAGCAACAACGCGGCAGCCCCATCGACGACGCCGGAAGAATTGCCGGCATGATGCACCCCTTCCCATTTGAGATCGGGATATTTGGCGTTGATGGACTGCCGAAATGTCTGCCCATCGGGCTGGATCGACATGTCCGCAATCTCGTTGAAAGACGCCTTGAGCGAGGCAAGGCCTTCAGCAGTTGTCTGCGGGCGCGGAAACTCTTCATGATCAAGAGCAACGGTGCCGTCTTCATTATAGACTGTGATCAGGCTTTTCGCGAACCGGCCTTCACGGATGGCAATGTCGGCACGACGCTGGCTCTCAAGCCCAAGCGCATCCACATCTGCGCGCGTGATCCCTTCCATCGCGGCAATCGCGTCTCCGCAGACGCCCTGATGCGATTGCGGGTGTATCCGCTGCAAATGCCGATTGCCGGAACCCATGCCCATTGGCCGGATGCCTGCCTCCCGCTCCTCATTGGCAATCGTTGCGGTATACGACATCATTTCGGTCCCGCCGGCAATGACCAGATCTTCCATTCCCGACATGACCTGCCCGGCTGCAAGGTTGACCGATGTTATGCCGCCGCCACAGAAGCGGTCGAGCGTCATGCCGGATGCCCTGATGTCAAAGCCGCCATCAAGCGCAGCCATCCGGCCCAGGTCACCGCCCTGCTTTCCCTTTTGCGTGCTGGTTGACCAGATGATGTCATCCACTTCGGCCGTGTTGAGCCCGTTACGGTCCTTCAAGGCCTTCAGGACCGTGGCTGCAAGATGCTGCGGGTGCAGATGCGAAAGCGCGCCCTTGCCTGGCTTGCCAATACCCCGGGGCGTACGGACAGCATCGATGATGTAGGCGTCTGACATGGGAGAGTCCTCTCATTGGGATGGTGAATCAGTTTCAATCGGCGACCCTTGCCGACTCCGGAAGCGCGCTGCAAGCCCGGGAGTGGGATTCAGCTCTTCAATCTGCCTGAATTTTAGGCAGATTGAAACATATGCCTTCGATTCGAGCGGTACACTGCCTCGAAATGACCCGCACATCGATATTTCCCGATACTTTTTGCGGTGCAGCAAACTGGCACGGCATTTGCACAGTAACTCCCGGACACCAGAAAAAGGGGGTTAGCTTTGAAATTCATCATTGCCATCATCAAGCCGTTCAAGCTCGATGACGTCCGGGACGCGCTCAGCGAACTCGGCGTATCCGGCATGACCGTCTCCGAAGTGAAGGGTTTCGGCCGTCAGAAAGGGCAGACCGAAATCTATCGCGGCGCCGAATACAGCACCAATATGGTGCCCAAGATCAAGATCGAGGTCGCCTGCGCCTCGGATATCGCTGAACGTGTAGTCGAGGCGATCCAGCAGAGCGCCAACACCGGCGCCATTGGCGACGGCAAGATTTTTGTCCTCGATCTCGGTCAGGCCGTCCGCATTCGCACGGGCGAGACTGACACCGTTGCACTCTAGAAAAACAGGGGGAAGCATGATTTCCAGAAAAACTTTGTTTGGGCTGGCAGGCGGTTTCGCAACCGCGTTTGCTGCCTTGCCCGCATGGGCGCAGGAGGCAGCGAGTAACGCTGCCGATGCAGCGTCCAATGCAACAGCAGCCGTGGCAGAAGCCGCGCCTGCAGCCGCAGCAGCATTTACGCCAACCGCCGAAATGGTCAGCAAGGGCGATACGGCCTGGATGCTGACCTCTTCGGTTCTTGTCCTGATGATGTCTGTCCCGGCGCTCGCCCTGTTTTACGGTGGCCTCGTGCGGACCAAGAACATGCTGTCTGTCCTGATGCAGGTGTTCATGATCGTCAGCATCGCTGCACTGGTATGGGTGGGCTGGGGCTATTCAATGGCCTTCACCAGCGGAAGCCCGTATGTCGGCAGCTTTGACAAGATCTTCCTCAAGGGCGTGGATGCGACCACTCTGGCCGCAACATTTTCCAACGGGGTCTATCTGCCTGAATATGTCTTCATCATCTTCCAGATGACCTTTGCCTGCATCACTCCGGCGCTGATTGTCGGTGCCTTTGCCGAACGCGTGAAATTTTCCGCGCTCATGGTGTTTTGCGTCGCCTGGTTGACGGTTGTCTATTTCCCCATCGCGCACATGGTCTGGTACTGGGCCGGCCCGGACTTTCTCCATTCCGCACCAACGGACATGGGCCTGATGTGGGGCTGGGGCGCGCTTGACTTTGCCGGTGGCACCGTCGTGCACATCAACGCCGGGATAGCG
>CAYSCC010000196.1:0-4162 GCA_964429375.1 uncultured Chakrabartia sp. | reverse complement strand
TCGAGAGTGTCGCTGCCGAAACAAGTGCGCCGTCCGTGATCCGCACGCCATGGTGCAGTTCATATTTCTCATTTAGGCCGCGCAGGATCGAAATGGAGTCCTCGACTGTCGGTTCGCCCACAAAGACCGGCTGGAAGCGGCGTTGCAGCGCGGCATCCTTTTCGACATGCTTGCGGTATTCGTCGAGCGTCGTCGCGCCGATGCAGTGCAGTTCGCCGCGTGCGAGAGCAGGCTTCAGCAGATTGCCTGCATCCATTGCCCCTTCGGATTTTCCCGCGCCGATCAGCGTATGCATTTCGTCGATGAAGAGAATGATATGCCCTTCGGCGCCCTTCACTTCATCGAGTACGCCCTTCAGCCGTTCTTCGAATTCGCCCCGATATTTTGCCCCGGCAATCAGGCTGCCCATATCGAGAGACATGAGCGCGCGATCCTTCAGAGTGTCAGGCACGTCACCATTTGCGATGCGCAGCGCCAGGCCTTCCGCGATTGCGGTCTTGCCGACACCCGGCTCTCCGATCAGGACGGGGTTGTTCTTCGTGCGGCGTGCAAGAATCTGGATGGTACGACGGATTTCCTCATCTCGACCGATGACGGGATCAAGCTTGCCTTCGCGCGCCGCTTCGGTGAGATCGCGGGCGAATTTCTTGAGCGCATCATAGCGGTCCTCGGCCGAAGCCGTATCCGCAGTGCGTCCGCCGCGCAGGCTGTTGATTGCGGCATTCAACGCCTCGGACTTCAGGCCAGCTGCCGCCAGCGCCTTTCCGGCAGTGGTCGTCGAGGCCAGCGTAAGAGCCAGCAGCATCCGCTCAACCGTCACATAGCTGTCACCCGACTTCTGGGCGATCTGTTCGGCCTGATCGAGGACCCGAACAAGATCATTGTCGAGGCCCGGTGCCTGCTGTGCGCCGCTCCCTGATACGGCCGGAACCTTGGCCAGTGCCGCATCGGTTTCCCGCACCGCCGTGGCTGCATCGCCTCCAGCCGCCTTGATCAGTCCGGATGCCATGCCCTGTTCGTCTTCGAGCAGCGCCTTCAGAAGATGCTCGGGCGAAATGCGCTGGTGGTTCATGCGGATTGCGACGGTCTGTGCCGATTGCAGGAATCCCTTGGCACGGTCTGTAAATTTCTCGAGGTTCATTTTGGCGGCAGCCTCCTTTACCGACGAATGTAGTGTTGCTGTTTTGCCACACAAGGGCGATTGGTATTTTCCCTTATTCGGGCCGATGGGCTTGGCCATCCAGATGCGTGACACAAGGCAGGCGGGAGGGCCTTGCAATTGTGCTGCGGTTCGGTTGATCATTGGGCCAAATCAGATCGGGAGTACGGAATGCTGCGAATTGGCAAGGGACTGTTGGGGTTGATTCTCCTCCTTCTGGTCGTTGCGATGATTTGGGAACCACTTACCGCAACGCAGTTACAGGCGCCCGCCATTCGCAAATATGACGCTCGGATCGTGAGGGATGAATTTGGCGTGCCTCATATTTTCGGCAAGACTGACGCTGATGCATCCTATGGTCTGGCCTATGCCCACGCCGAGGATGATTTCCCGACCATCGAAGAAGTCGTCGCCATGACGCGAGGGCGAGCTGGGGCCATCCTCGGGCAGGATGGCGCAAAGATCGACTATGTGCTTCACCTGCTCCGAGTTCGCGACACGGCGGAGCGCGAGTATCCGGGTATCCCGGCTGATGTCCGCGCCGTCCTCGATGGCTATGCGGCAGGGCTGAATCGGTATGCCGAAACGCACCCGAATGAAGTGCGTCTTCGGCATCTGTTTCCGGTCAATGGAACTGACATCGCCGCAGGTTTTATCCTGCGGTCGCCTTTCTTTTTCGGGCTGGACGATACGATCGGCAAACTTTCGGAGGATCGGGACCCACCCCGCGGGACTGCTGCACCCATGACACCGGCAGGTCGCGATCCCGGCATGAATGGTTCGAATGCATTTGCGATCTCTCCGGATCGAATGGCCGATGGAAAGACCTGGCTGATCTCCAATTCTCACCAGCCATATGAAGGCGGCGTGGCCTGGTATGAGGCTGTCATGCATTCCGGCGAAGGATTGCACATGGCCGGTGCCCTGTTTCCAGGCTCTCCATTCGTGCTGCTCGGCCATAACCGCAACCTGGGCTGGACCAATACCGTCAACGGCCCCGACCTGATCGATGTCTACAAGCTTGTCCTCAATGAAGACGGCACACAGTATCGATTTGACGGGAAATGGCTGCCGCTGGAGAAAAAGTGGGTCTGGCTGCCTGTGCGCTTCGGCCCCCTCACCGTTCCTGTGCCCAAGGCCGTCTATCACGCGATCCAGGGACCCGTGATCGTCAACAGCAACGGAGCCTTTGCCATCCGCTATGCGGGCATCGATCAGGCACGCAATCTCGAGCAATATTTCCGGATCACGAAGGCGGCCAATTGGGAGGAATGGAAGCAGGCGATGTCAATCGGCGGCATTCCGGCGACCAATTTCGTCTATGCCGACAAGACAGGGCGGATTGCCTATGTTTACAACGCCCTGTTTCCCGACAGAAAGGCCGGATTTGACTATACAGGCGTTGTGCCGGGCGACACGTCGGCCAGCCTCTGGAAAGGGTCTCTCGGCTTTGACAGGATGCCGCGGATCGAGAATCCCGAAAGCGGATATCTGGTCAATTCGAACAACACTCCTTTCATGGCCGCAGGACCCGGCTCTGAGATGAATCCCGCGGACTATTCGCCTCTGCTTGGTATAGAGCGGCGCACGACCAACCGCATCTATCGCGCGCTGGAGCTGCTGAGCGCGGAAAAAGGGCGGATCACGCCCGAGAGGCTGCTCCAGATCAAGTTCGACACCGGTTACAGCCGTCACAGCTTTGCCGGTCGATGGATGGAAAGCATCCTTGCGCTTGACCTCAAGTCGGAACCGGATCTCGCCAAGGCACAGGCTCTCCTGGCCCAATGGGACTGGAATAGCGATGGCAACGCTCCTGCCGATGCGTTGGGCGAGGCCATGATGCACATGGCGAATTCAGCGGCGTACCACGGTCGTCCTCTTCCCGATCCCCATGCCAAACTGCGCGAAGTCGTTGACAAGCTGATGGCTGGCTTTGGCCGCATTGATCCGCCTCTCGGGGAGGTCCAGCGCATGATCAGGGGCACGGTCGACCTGCCTGCAAATGGCGGAACCGATACGTTGCGCGCGGCCACGACCTGGGAGCCCCAGCCAGACGGCCGCATGCGCGTGAAGCATGGGGACAGCTTTATCATGCTTGTCACTTGGGACCCGTCGGGGCACGTGCGTTCGCAGTCGATCCAGCCTTATGGCGCTGCCACAAATCGGCCCGATTCACCTCACTACACCGATCAGATGAAGCTGTTCGTCGAACGACGCTTCAAACCTGTCCATTTTGACTCCATCGATCTGGCGCGGCATGCCCGTCGGGCCTATCGCGTGAACTGAGATACAAAAAGGAAGCAGCATGCGTTACCGTTTGGCCATTGGCGCGCTCTTGTCATTCGCGGCTCTGCTCGCCCAGCCTGCGTTGGCAGCAAAGGCGCGGCCTGCTCCCGTTTCCGAGCTGGTGAAGGCCGTCAATATTCCCTATTCACAGTTCACACTCGCAAACGGCCTGCGCGTGATTGTCCACACAGACCGCAAGGCCCCGGTTGTTGCCATCTCGATCTGGTATGACGTTGGTTCGAAACATGAGCCAAAGGGAAAAACGGGGTTTGCACATCTGTTCGAACACCTGATGTTCAACGGGTCGGAGAATGTTCCCGGGGATTTCTTCGAGCCGATGCAACAGATCGGTGCAACAGACATGAACGGGACCACCGCATTCGATCGCACCAACTATTTCGAGACGGTCCCGACAGCCGCGCTGGACAGGGCACTCTACCTGGAAGCGGATCGCATGGGCCATCTTCTCGGGGGGATCACGCAGGCCAAGCTCGACAACCAGCGCGGTGTTGTTCAGAACGAAAAGCGCCAAAGGGACACACAGCCTTATGGCTTGACCGATTACGCCCAGATTTCGGGGCTTTTTCCTCCTGACCATCCCTATGGCCATACAATCATCGGTTCGATGGCCGATCTCGACAAGGCAAGCCTTGAGGATGTGAAGGGCTGGTTCCGGCAACATTACGGCCCGAACAATGCTGTCCTTGTGCTGGCCGG
>CAYSCC010000195.1:0-4200 GCA_964429375.1 uncultured Chakrabartia sp. | reverse complement strand
CATGCGCACGATCGTCTGCTTGCGAGAGCCTTCACTTGGACCCTGTTTCGGCATGAAGGGCGGAGCTGCCGGCGGTGGGCGCGCTCAAGTGATCCCGATGGAGGACATCAACCTTCACTTCAATGGAGACTTCCACGCAATCACATCGGCGCACAGCCTGCTCGCGGCCATTCTCGATAACCATTTGCAATGGGGCAATGAGCTGAACATTGATCCACGTCGTGTCGTGTGGAGACGCGTCGTGGACATGAACGACCGTGCCTTGCGCAATATCAACGTCGGGCTCGGCGGCGCGGCGCACGGTGTGCCGCGGGAGACGGGCTTCGATATTACGGTCGCTTCCGAGATCATGGCGATCCTGTGCCTTGCGACCGATCTGAAGGACCTTCAGCGCCGTCTCGGTGATATCATTGTGGCTCGCACCTACGCCAAAAAGCCGGTGACGGCCCGTGATTTGAAGGCGGATGGCGCCATGGCAGTTCTGCTCCGCGACGCCTTGCAGCCCAATCTCGTCCAGACGATTGAGCACAATCCTGCCTTCATCCATGGCGGGCCGTTCGCAAACATCGCGCATGGTTGCAACTCGGTCATGGCGACGCAGACCGCCTTGTGTCTTGCCGATGCTGTTGTGACCGAAGCTGGCTTTGGCGCCGACCTTGGCGCGGAGAAATTTCTCGATATCAAATGCCGGCAGTCGGGCCTTCGTCCCGATGCAGTGGTGCTGGTTGCCACTGTGCGCGCGCTCAAGATGCAGGGCGGTGTGGCCAAGGACGATTTGGGCAAACCCGATGTCGCGGCGCTGGAGCGCGGGGCCGTCAATCTGGCGCGGCATATCGAAAACCTGCAGAAATTCGGTCTGACACCTGTGGTTGCGATCAACCATTTCATCAAGGATACAGATGAAGAAATTGCTGCGTTGAAGGCTGTTTGCGCTCGTTACGGAGCGCGCTCGGCAATCGCCAGACATTGGGCCGAAGGCGGGGCAGGTGCAGAAGACCTTGCGCGTGAGGTTCGTGCCCAGCTTGAGCAAGGATCGCCCGAGATCAAACTGCTTTACCCCGATGCCATGCCGCTGGCCGAAAAAATCGAGACGATTGCCCGCGAAGTCTATCATGCCGGAAAAGTTGTCATAGTCGAGGAAGCCGAACGCAACCTCAAAGACTTTGAGAAGCTCGGCTTTGGACATCTGCCCGTCTGTATTGCAAAAACGCAGTATAGTTTTTCGACGCACCCCACTGAAATCGGTGCGCCATCGGGTCATACCTTGGAAGTGCGTTCGGTCCGGCTGTCTGCCGGAGCTGGCTTCGTCGTCGCAGTTTGCGGGGACATCATGACGATGCCGGGTCTGCCGCGACGCCCCGCTTCCGAGGGTATCTGCCTTGATGATGACGGAAACATTGTAGGGCTGGCCTGATATTCAGCATGCGGTCATGATGGCATGAAGATTTTGCATGGCCGCAGCTGATATTTCTGGATTAGGCTCTACTGCATGTCAGAACCAGTCCATTCCCGCCGAGCAGGCGGACGTGAAGCCAAGCGCGCAGCGCGCCTTGGGGCCGTCGCAACCTTTGCCCCTTTTATCGAACGCAAGCTGCCATTTGCAGATCTGCTGGACGAAGAGGGGCTAAGCCTGATCGAGGCGAATGCCGAGACGATCCTTTCCGAGATCGGCGTCGAATTTCGCGATGATCCGGAGGCGCTTGAAATATGGAAGGCGGCAGGAGCCGACGTCAAGGGCGAGCTCGTCCGCATGCCGGTCGGCATGTGTCGAAAGCTGATCCAGGATCATGCTCCGCGAGAGTTTACGCAGCTCGCGCGGAATCCTGCGCGAAACATCATCATCGGGGGCAAGCGGACGGTGTTCGCCCCCACAGCTGGCCCGCCATTTGTCCGCTGCCTTGACAAGGGCAGGCGCTATGGGACGATCGAGGATTTCAATAATTTTGCCAAACTGACCTATGCCTCGCCCTGGCTGCACAGTTCGGCAACCGCGATGTGCGAGCCGGTGGAGCTTCCCGTCAACAAGCGTCACTTCGACATGTTCTATGGCAACGCCACACTGTCGGACAAATGCTTCTTCAGTGCTGTGTCGGCTCCGAGCAGATCGCAGGACTGCGTCGACATGGCGAAGATACTTTTTGGCGAACGGTGGATGAACTCCGAAACCGGCGAACCCAACACCTGTCTGGCAGGCGTGATCAACGGCAACTCTCCGCTGACATTTGATGCAACGATGCTCGGAGCGGCCAAGGTTCTGGCGCGGGCCAATCAGGCGACACTGATCACGCCCTTTATCATGGCGGGGGCCATGGCACCGACGGGACTTGCAGGTGCTATCGCAGTGACGCTTGCCGAGGCCATGGCAGGGATGGCTTTCCTCCAGCTTGTAAAGCCCGGGGCTCCCGTCATCTTTGGCAGCTTCGTCACGACATTGTCGATGCAGTCGGGCGCGCCGACCTATGGAACGCCAGAGTGCAATCTCATGATGAATGCCCTGCTTACGCTGGCGAGGCGTCTTGGCGTGCCTTCAAGGACGGGTGGAAGCCTTTGTGCGTCCAAGATTGCAGACGCGCAGGCAGCGTCTGAATCCGCTCAGACCTTGCTTTCGACTTGCATGGGCGGTGCAAACTTTGTCCTTCAGTCCGCCGGCTGGCTGGAGGGCGGACTGGTTACTGGCTATGAAAAATTCATGATGGATTGCGATCAGCTGGGCATGATGCAGAAGATGCTTGGCGGGTACGATCTTTCCGAAAACGGCCAGGCAATGGATGCCATCCGCGACGTGGGGCCTGGCAAGCACTTCTTTGGGTGCGCCCACACGCAAGCCAATTTCGAAACGGCCTTTTATCGCTCGACACTGGCTGACTATGACAGTTGGGAGAAGTGGGAGGCGGAGGGTTCCCTTGATATCCAGCAGCGTGCCAATGCCGCTTGGAAAAAAATACTCGCGGAACATGTCTCGCCAGCCTTGGATGAAGGTGTGCACGAAGAACTCCGTGCCTTTATCGACAAGCGCAAAGCGTCGATGCCGGATGCCAACTACTGAGTGCACCGGCTCAATAATCATCAGCATTAATCTGGCAAATGCCGCGTCATCCGGTTGCACGGATGCGTGATTGGCTGGCATAGCTACCATCCAATCTGCATCTAGGGGCATTCCAAAATCATGAAAGCAACGGCACGCGTGGTGGTGGTCGGTGGTGGCGTAGTGGGCGTCAGCACGCTGTATCATCTTGCCAAGATGGGCTGGTCGGATGTTGTCCTCGTCGAGCGGAAGGAGCTGACTTCCGGCTCTACTTGGCATGCTGCAGGGCTACTGCCTCTTTTCAATCTCAGCTATTCGGTTGGCAAGATCCATCAATATTCGGTTGGCTTCTACCCCAGTTTGGAAGCCGAGACCGAACTGAATGTCGGCTTTTCAAACTGCTCAAACATTCGATTGGCGCGCACGCGGGACCGAATGGATGAGTACCAATATTATGCCGGGGTGGCCAAGACGATCGGGGTAGACGTCAACTTCCTCACGCCAGATGAGGTCAAGGACATTTGGCCACTGTGCAATACTGACGGTATTCTTGGCGCCATTCAACATCCTGCTGACGGGTACATCCAGCCTGCGGACCTCACGCAGGCACTGGCGAAGGGGGCACGTCAGCGCGGCGCTGAAATCTATCGAAACACGACCGTGACAGGCATTCTTCAGAAGCCGAACGGAGAATGGGTGGTTCAGACTGATCAGGGCGATATAACCTGCGAACATGTGGTTTCGGCGACCGGCAATTTTGCCCGGCAGACGGGGGCCATGGTTGGTCTGGATATCCCGGTCATTCCTGTTGAGCACCAGTATATTGTTACCGACCAGCATCCGGCAATTATGGAGCGACGAGCGAAGGGCCTTCCCGAAATGGGTGTCCTGCGGGAGTCAGATTCAAGTTGGTACATGCGTGAAGAGGCAGGCGGCCTCCTTCTTGGCCCTTACGAAATCGGGGCGCCTGCCTGCTATGTGAAGGGTCCTGCTTCGAACAGCGAATATGAGCTGTTCCCGGACGATCTTGAGCGATTGATGCCGTATATCGAAACGGCAATCGCGCGGGTTCCGGCCTTTGGTGAAGTGGGTGTCAAAAAGGTCTACAACGGTGCAATCGCCTATACGCCCGACGGGTCGCCGATCGTCGGACCGGCTTGGGGTCTCAAGAACTT
>CAYSCC010000194.1:0-4260 GCA_964429375.1 uncultured Chakrabartia sp. | reverse complement strand
CAATCCCGCCCTCAAACTTCGACGTATCGGGCTTGTTTGTAATGATCCGCACCGTACCGGCCAGAGAACTTGCACCAAACAAGGTTCCTTGCGGACCGGACAGCGCTTCGACACGTGCAATGTCGTAAATGTGAAGATCAACCGCCCCGCCCACTGTCGATACCGGAATTTCATCAAGATAGAGCCCGACGGTCGGCGGCCCCGAAGCAATCGGATTGAAGTTTGCCCCGCCTGTGACTCCTCTGATCGTAATTTCGCCTGCACTCGGCCCGAGGCTGAATACGCTGACGCTAGGCAAAAGCTTGGAATAATCGTCAAGGCTGGCCACCTGATGCTGATCCAGCGTCTGGCTTCCGAGCGCCTGAATGCTGATCGGGATTTTCTGGATGCTTTCCTCTCGCCGGGTCGCAGTCACGATGATTTCGCCAGTCTCTTCGGTATCGCTGGCTTGAGGGGTCGTCGATTGTGCCCAAGCTGGATAGACCAAGGCGAGCGCCGAGCAGGCAGCGGACCGCACACAAAAACGACGAAACTGGATACTACGCATGACGCAACCCTTTACACTTACACACCGGATCTTTGGTGCGTAGCAGGGTTCAAACCGTCAACCTCCAAAGCGGAGGGTTCGATGCCTCAGCAGCGTTTTTCGGTACAATGTAGCAAAAATATCACTATATTTCAGTGAGTTAGTGTATCAAGAATGTGAGTCAATGTGGCAGTTTGCTACACATTGAAGCGGAAAAGCAGCACGTCGCCGTCTTGGACGACATAGTCCTTTCCTTCGGAACGCAGCTTGCCTGCCTCGCGTGCGCCAGCCTCGCCCTTGCAGGCGATATAGTCGTCATAAGCGATCGTTTCCGCCCGGATGAACCCGCGCTCGAAATCGGTGTGGATCACTCCTGCGGCCTGCGGAGCCTTTGCACCCCGGGTCACCGTCCAGGCGCGGGTCTCCTTCGGGCCGCAGGTGAAGAAGGTGATCAGGTGGAGCAGCGCATAGCCTGCACGAATGACCCGGGTCAGGCCCGTTTCTGTCAGGCCGAGGTCGGCAAGGAACTCTCCCCGGTCTTCCTGCGGCATCGTGACGATTTCCGCCTCGATGGCGGCAGAGACGACAACGGCTTCGGCACCTTCGCTTTTGGCCTTTTCAAATACGCGGGCCGAAAGCGCATTGCCGTTGGCTGCGGATTCTTCATCGACGTTGCAGACGTAGAGAACAGGCTTCGACGTAAGCAGCTGGGCGAGTGCAAGAGTCCGTCGTTCTTCCTCGTCCTTTGGAACTGTCAGTCGCGCAGGCTTTCCCTCGCGCAGAAGGTCGAGTGCCTGGCCAAGCACGGATGCGGCTATCCTGGCGTCCTTGTCTCCCTGCGCGGCCTTTTTCTGAAAGGCGGGCACGCGCTTCTCAAGGCTCTCCAGATCGGCGAGCATCAGTTCGGTTTCAACTGTCTCCGCGTCAGAGATCGGATCGATCCTGTTGTCGACGTGCTGAATATCGTCATTTTCGAAACAGCGCAGGACATGGACGATAGCATCGACCTCGCGGATATTGGCAAGGAACTGGTTGCCGAGGCCTTCGCCACGGCTAGCGCCACGCACCAGCCCGGCAATGTCAACAAAGCCAAGTTGCGTCTCGATGATCTTCGCGCTTCCGGCAATTGCTGCAAGGGCCGCCATGCGCGGATCGGGCACCGCGACATTTCCGATATTCGGCTCAATCGTGCAAAAGGGATAATTCGCTGCTTGAGCGGCCGCCGTCTCGGTCAGTGCATTGAACAGCGTCGATTTGCCGACATTTGGCAGTCCCACGATTCCGCAACGAAAACCCATTCCATGCTCCCAAAGATATGTTGCGGCCCTTTCGCGACATTGTGTCGCTTGGTCAATGCGCCGTTTGCCGTTAGGCTGGATCCGCGTGCTTCAGGGGGGATTTGGAGATGGCAACGCGACTGCAATCGAACAGGCTGACCACTCTGGTCTATGTGACTGCGTTACTGACAACGATCCCGGTCCTCTGGCGCGTTGTCCTGCCGGCGCTTGATGGTTCGCGATGGCCAAAGCATGTCGATCATCTTCTGATGATCCTGGTTCATGCATGGGGCGGCCTTGCCATGCTCGGCTGCGGTGCCGCTGCTCTTTATATCGGGTGGACGCGACGCAAGTTCCGCTTTCACCGCATGTTTGGCTATACCTATCTTTCGCTCGGCGGGATCAGCGCAGTGGCTGCACTGGGGCTCTCCTATAACGCGGCTCATGAACCCAAGAGTCTCTATGTCGCCACCGCAACGCTGTCCGCGACCTGGCTGGCGTTTGCGGCAATGGCCCTGAGAGCCGCACTCAATCGTCGCTTTGACTCCCATCGGCAGTGGGTGATCCGCAGTTATGTCCTGACTTGGACATTCGTTGGCTGCCGACTTGCGACACAGGTTGATTTCTATCCCTGGTTGGGGACGGAGAGCGTCACGGCGGCCGTCTGGATCAACTGGATCGGCCCGTTGATCCTGTGCGAAATTGCCTTGCAATGGTCGGCCGGAGCCAAGGCGCGTCAATCGTCCTGAAGTCTCAGTGCCACGTCGCTCATGAACCGCGCATCGTCGCCCTTGGCCAGCCAGGGAGCCTCGGCCGCAACGGCGCCAAGCATGGCTGCAAGATCGTCCATTTCGGATTTCGCGAAATTGCCCAGCACATGGCCCGTTACCCGATCCTTGTGGCCGGGATGCCCGATGCCCAGCCTCACGCGGCGAAAGGCCGGGCCGATGTGGGCGTTGATCGAGCGGATGCCGTTGTGCCCCGCAGTGCCGCCCCCTGTCTTCACCTTGACGCGAAAGGGGTCGAGGTCGAGCTCATCATAAAAGGATGTGACATCGCTGGCCTCGAGCTTGAAGAAGCGCATGGCTTCTCCCACACTGCGCCCGCTTTCATTCATGAACGTCTGGGGCTTGAGCAGCAGAATCTTTTCTCCGCCGATCCGCCCTTCCGAGACAAGCCCCTGAAAGCGCAGCTTCCAGGGGCCGAATGCATGCAGGTCTGCCAGCGTGTCAGCCACCATGAAGCCGACATTGTGGCGATGCAGGGCATAGGATGCCCCGGGATTGCCCAGGCCTGCCCAGATCTGCATCAGCGGGTCCGGGGCGGGCAGAAGGGGATTACTCCCCTTCGCCTTCTGTCTTGGTCGTGTCGCCTTCGGCCGACTTCAGGCCGGACGGCGCAACGACGGTTGCGATGGTGAAGTCACGATCGGTGATCGCGCTTTTGGCCCCTGCAGGCAGGGTGACATGCGAAATATGGATCGAATCCCCTACTTCGAGGCCCTTCAGCGAAATTTCCACCTCTTCGGGAATATTCGCCGCATCGCAAATCAGCTCAAGCTCGTGACGAACGATGTTGAGAACGCCGCCGCGCTTGATGCCCGGCGAAAGTGCTTCGTCGGTGAAGTGGACAGGGACTTCCACATGGATCGTTGCGTGTTCCGAAATGCGCAGGAAGTCTGCATGCAGCGGCCGCTCGGTCACAGGATGGAACTGCACGTCCTTCGGGATTGTGCGGACAGCCTTGCCGCCGACCTCGATCATCACGACCGAATTGAAAAAGTGGCCAGTCATCAGCGCCTTCATCAGCGCCTTTTCTTCAACATGAACCCCTTCAGGGGCTTCCTTGTTGCCATAAATGACAGCAGGTACGCGGCCTTCGCGACGCAAAACACGGGAGGCTCCCTTGCCAGCCCGCTCGCGCGCATCGGCCGACAGGGTCAGCAGATCGCTCATATGATATCTCCAATTGGTAATTCACCCGCCCACGCCTCCAGGGATGACCATGGCCGGGAAGTGGGGGCCCTTAGGGTGAAAATCGCGGAAGTGCAAGGCTCCAACTGAAAGGGCCCGCTGGCGGGAAGCCAACGAGCCCTTGTTTGGGAGGTTTGGCGAGCCGATCAGGCGCCGACGACAAAGGCCACCAGAAGAAACTGGGCCCCAAGTGCGACAGCAAGGCTCGCGGACCGCACTGCGAGAGACATGCGATTTCCTTTCACTTGCTTTCTTCGAGACGGACCATTCCGTTTCGATGAGCAACTTATGCTGCAAGTGCTAAGAAAGTGCAAACGTGTTACGTGCAATCATCATTGCAGAAAATGCAGGATTATGGGGTTAATCTTATCTGTGTAGAGAATGGGATTAACAGCTCCAAGGATGCCGGGAAACTGATGATATCTGTGTTATCTGCGGTAGCAGAGATAGAGCGTGAGAATATTCTTGTCCAGACAATGGAAGG
>CAYSCC010000193.1:0-4262 GCA_964429375.1 uncultured Chakrabartia sp. | reverse complement strand
CTTCCACATCAGCGGCTTGCCACCAAGGTCGGCAATCCGATCATACAGGGCCTGGCTGGCCTTCACATCGGCAATGATGGTTGCGCCCGGTTCCTGCTGGAGCACCGATTCCGCCAGAACAGACAGAATCTGGTCACCCCAGATCACGCGCCCCTGTCCGTCGATGGCACCAATCCGGTCTCCGTCACCATCAAAGGCGACACCGAAATCCAGCGATTTCTCAGCCACGAGGGCCTTGAGGTGGGCCAGATTCTCTTCAACGGTCGGGTCGGGATGATGGTTGGGAAACCGCCCGTCGATCTCGGTGAACAGAAGATGATGCTCTCCCGGAAGGAGCCGCGTCAGCTTTTCAATCACACGGCCTGCTGCGCCATTGCCCGCGTCCCAGCCAATCCTGAAGGCGCGGCCGGGATAGTCCCGGGCCAGCCGAGCAACATAGGCATCCTCGATATCGTGCTCGGTCACCTGTCCGGACCCGCTTTCCCAGTCCGCGTTGGCGGCCATGCGGCCCAAAACCTGAATGTCTTCGCCGTAAAACGGGCCGTGCCGCAGGACCATCTTGAATCCGTTATAGTCCGCCGGATTGTGGCTCCCGGTAATCTGGATGCCCCCATCCACGCCTTCAAGAACCGATTCGGCATAATAGAGCATGGGCGTCGGACCCAGGCCGACCCGGACAACGTCAACCCCGCTTTCCGTCAGGCCCTTAATCAAGGTAGTTTCGAGCATGGGCGACGAAAGCCTGCCGTCATAGCCGACTGCGATGCACGCCCCGCCGCTGCGGCGAACTATGGTGCCAAAGGTACGCCCGATCGCATAGGCGTCGGCGTCTCCAAGCGTTTTTCCAACAATCCCGCGAATATCATACTCGCGGAGCGCGACCGGATCGAATTGATGTGACATGGACGACACCTATCGTGCAGAAATGTTACGAAGCAGTATATCGCGCGCCTGATTGACCTGCATGGCCAGTGTGGATGTTCCGCCCTTGTCGGGATGGACTTTCGCAATCAGCCGCTTGTGTGCTTCGACTATGGCCTCGACGTCCGCATCCGCAGGGATGCCCAGAATTTGCGCGGCCTCGGCAATGCTCATGGCCGAAGCGGGTGAAATCGCGCGCTTCACAAGGATATACAGGAGACCAAGCAGCCCTGCGAAAATCAGGAAGCGGATCATGCAAAGGCCAGTTCAGGCTGATCATTCTCGCGCACCGGCAGCGCAAGACCTGCCACCAGTTCGCGCAGTTCCTGACGTGCGGCAATGTGGCTGAGACCAATGCCGCCGATCGCATCGACATCAAGCAAAGTGAGCCCCTTGGGGAATAGCTCGCGATAGATGACGCGCTCACCCAATCCCGAAATCGTGCGGAAGCCGACGCGCTTGGAAAGCTCCACCAGGGCCTTGCCGACCCGCCGCATGTTGTGCGCATCGATATGCTGGAGGCGATTGCGCAGCACGACCCAATCGACCGTTGCGCCATCGGCGCGGGCGCGTTCCTTGCGCAGGTCCCAGATCAGTTCGGCGTAAAAGCTCGGGCGTTTCACGCGGAAGGTCTCGGCATCCACCTGGCCGATGAGGTCAAGATCGACAAAGCTGTCGTTGATCGGGGTCACGATTGTATCGGCGCGGGCAATGGCGGCGCGCGAAACCGGGTCGTCTCGCCCGGGCGTGTCGATCACGATAAAGTCGGCACCACTGCCAACGCGTGCCATTTCCTGATCCAGTCCCGCCGGAGTCAGCAGGCCAAGCGCGACATGGCGGGGCGAGGGCAGGTCAATCTGACGACGACGTGCGGTTGCCTCACGATTGTCCAGATAGCGTGTCATCGTCCTCTGGCGGGTGTCGAGGTCAATGGCGGCGACGCTGTGACCCGTGCTTTGCAAGGCAACGGCGGTATGGACGGCTGTTGTCGACTTGCCGGTGCCGCCCTTTTCGTTGGCGAAGACAATGACATGGGTGTTCTGCGCCATCGGTGCTATGGTCCAGCCTCTTGATTCATTGGTTCCCGCTCGCCAAGGAGCGCGCGACCGTCCATATCTGAGCAGGCTTGCCCGTGCAAATTATCCGTCAGCTGACCGCCTTGCGTGAACGCACCAAATTGATACGTGAGGGCGGCCGGACACTCGCACTTGTGCCAACCATGGGCGCGCTCCATGCCGGCCACATGGCTCTTGTCGAGCTGGCCCGGCGCCAGGCGGATGATGTGATCGTGTCGATTTTCGTCAATCCCAAGCAATTTGGGCCCAATGAAGATCTGGATAAATACCCCCGGTCTGAAGAGGCCGATGCCGCGCGGCTGGCCGAAACGGGTGTCACGGCCTTGTGGATGCCGTCGGTTGCAGAAGTCTATCCGGATGGCTTTGCCACGAACGTGCAGGTTGCGGGCCTAGGAGATTTGTGGTGCGGCGCGGCCCGGCCCGGCCATTTCGAGGGCGTGGCCACCGTTGTTGCAAAGCTGCTCAACCAGGTTCGCCCGGACATTGCCATCTTCGGAGAAAAGGACTGGCAGCAGCTGGCCATTATCCGGCGGATGGCATCCGATCTTGATCTGGACGTCGAAATCATGGGGATGCCGATCGTGCGGGATCCGGATGGGCTGGCCCTGTCATCTCGCAATGCCTATCTCTCCAAGACCGATCGGGCAGTCGCGCTTGCCTTGCCGAATGCCCTGAAGTCTGCGGCCCGCGACATTTGCAATGGCGCTGACGTGGCGACAATCCTTGCCTCTGCACAGGCCGGCCTGCTGGCTTCGGGTTTCACGCAGGTCGATTATTTTGCCTTGGTGGATGCCGCCTCGCTTGAGCCCCTCAAGACGCTGGACCGGACAGCCAGGCTGCTTGCAGCAGGGCGAATCGGCTCGACCCGGCTTATCGACAATCTTGCCGTCGAGGGCCGCAAGGATTGAAAAAGCCCAGGACGCGTTAACCATTTGTTGACCATGTCTGGCCGACAAACCCTTCAGCAAGATTTGGTGAAGGGGGTTTACCATGGCAAGCAGTTTCAACAGTGCCAATTTCCTGATCGAAAGCCGCCTCGCGGATGCAGCGCGCGGCAATGCGGGAGCCTTTTACGAACTGGGCATTGCCTATTCATCGGGGGCATGCGGGGTCGAGGTTGATCTCGTGCAGGCCCACAAATGGTTCAACCTTGCTGCGCTCAATGGCAGCGAGCGAGGCCAGCAATGCCGGGCAGAGATTGCCGAAGACATGACCGCGCGCGAAATTGCAGAAGCCCAGCGCCAGGCGCGGGCCTGGCTCGCCGAAACCATGCGCAAGGCCGCCTAGCTGCCCTTTCTGAAAGGGGTCATTTCCCCAAGGAACGCAATCTGACGTTCTACGGCGTGGCGCTCACGCGCCACAAAATCGGCAACGGCGGCCCGGAAGCCGGGATCGGCGATATAATGAGCCGACCAGGTCGGCACCGGACCATAGCCTCGGGCCAGCTTGTGCTCACCCTGGGCACCTGCTTCGACCTTGGCCAGTCCGCGTGCGATCGCAAAGTCGATCGCCTGATAATAGCACAGCTCGAAATGGAGGAAGGGGATGTCCTCAACGCAACCCCAGTACCGGCCGTACAGGGTATCTTCACCGATCAGATTGAGCGCGCCTGCGATTGCATGGCCATCCCGCAGGGCAAGGACAAGCAGGACCCTGTCCGCCATCACCTCTCCCAGCAAGCTGAAGAATCGGCGCGTCAGATAGGGGCGGCCCCATTTTCGTGCGCCGGTGTCCTGGTAGAATTGCCAGAAGAGATCCCAATGCTCTTCCCGGATGGCGTCACCTGTCAGCTGGACGATCTCCAGACCGGATTGCGCCTGGGCCCTTTCCTTGCGGATGGCCTTGCGTTTTCTCGAGGACAGGCTGGCAAGAAAATCATCGAACACGCCATAGGATTGATTGATCCAGTGAAACTGTGATCCTTCACGGATCAGCCAGCCAGCGGCCCTGAACCGTTCCACATCCTGCGCTTCCAGAAAGTTTGCATGTGCAGAAGACAGGTCATTCCGGGTGACAATGGCTTCGGCAGCGCGGATCAGCCCGCGCGCCACATCATCGTCACGGGTCAGCAGGCGTGGGCCGGGAACCGGCGAAAACGGCGAAGCGATGACAAGCTTGGGATAATATTGGCCCCCTGCACGGTGCCAGGCATCGGCCCAGCCGTGATCAAAGACATATTCGCCCTGGCTATGGCTTTTGACTTAGCAGGGAGCAACGCCCGCCAGGCTCCTGTCCGGACCGTCGATTGCAATGGGCAGCGGCTGC
>CAYSCC010000192.1:0-4282 GCA_964429375.1 uncultured Chakrabartia sp. | reverse complement strand
CATGATGAGGATGACATTGCGGAAATCGACAGTCTTGCCGTGGTGATCGGTGAGGCGACCATTGTCCATGACCTGCAACAGGATGTTGAAAAGATCCGGATGGGCCTTTTCAATTTCGTCGAGCAACAGCACGGAGTGTGGCTGCTGGTCGACAGCATCCGTCAGCAAGCCGCCCTGATCATAACCCACATAGCCAGGAGGGGCGCCGATCAGCCTGCTGACCGAGTGCCGTTCCATATATTCGCTCATGTCGAAACGCTGGAGCGGGATGCCAAGGATCGAGGCAAGCTGGCGGGCAACTTCCGTCTTGCCGACCCCAGTGGGACCCGTGAACAGGTAGGATCCAATCGGCTTTTCGGGGTCACGCAGGCCGGCCCGGGACAGCTTGATCGCAGACGCGAGCTTCTCAATGGCCTCGTTCTGGCCGAAGACCACGCGCTTGAGATCTGCTTCGAGGGTTTCAAGAGACTTCTTGTCGTCGCTCGACACCGTCTTGGACGGGATACGGGCCATGGTTGCGATCACGGCCTCGATTTCCTTGGGCGTGATCACCTTCTTCCGCTTTGAAGGCGGGACAAGCATTTGCATCGCCCCGACTTCGTCGATGACATCGATGGCCTTGTCCGGCAACTTGCGGTCATTGATGTAACGGGCCGAAAGTTCGACAGCGGACTTGATTGCGTCTGGTGTGTACTTGACGCTGTGATGGCTTTCGAAGGCACTGCGCAGGCCCGTCAGAATCTTGATCGTATCTTCGATTGTCGGCTCGTTCACGTCAATTTTCTGGAAGCGACGGAGCAGTGCCCGGTCCTTTTCGAAATGGTTCCGGAATTCCTTGTAGGTGGTCGATCCGATGCATCGGATGGTGCCCCCCGAAAGCGCGGGTTTCAAAAGGTTGGAGGCATCCATGGCACCACCCGACGTCGCGCCTGCGCCAATGACCGTGTGAATCTCGTCGATGAACAGGATTGCATGGGGCAGCTTTTCCAGTTCGTTGACCACAGCCTTCAGCCGTTCCTCGAAATCGCCCCGGTAGCGGGTCCCGGCAAGCAAGGCGCCCATATCGAGCGAATAAATGGTGGCAGGGATCAGGACTTCGGGCACATCGCCTTCCACGATCTTGCGCGCAAGACCTTCCGCAATGGCCGTTTTGCCGACGCCAGGCTCACCAACGTACAACGGGTTGTTCTTCGACCGGCGGCACAGGATCTGGACGGTCCGATCCACTTCGGGACCGCGGCCGATCAGCGGATCGACCTTCCCGGTGCGGGCTTTCTCATTCAGGTCGACGCAGAATTGCTTGAGGGCAGATTCCTGCTTCCCCTTGCCTTGCGCGTCCTGCTTCTTCTCCTCTTTTTCTTCTGTGCCCTTCACCTCCCGCTGTTCGGGGACATCCGTGCCCTTGCCGACACCGTGAGAAATAAAGCTGACCGCGTCGAGCCGGCTCATGTCCTGTTGCTGCAGGAAATAGACGGCGTAGCTCTCCCGCTCGGAAAACAGGGCAACCAGCACATTTGCACCGGTGACATCATCACGGCCGGATGACTGGACGTGAAGGATCGCCCTTTGGACCACACGCTGGAAACCGCTTGTCGGCGAAGGATCGGAATCGCCCTGGACCTTGAGCGATTCAAGCTCGGTATCCAGATAATGGGCCACCGTATCCTTGAGCTCGCCCAGGTCCACGCCACAGGCGGTCATGACTTTTGAGGCATGCTCATCATCAATCAACGCATAAAGCAGGTGCTCGAGCGTGGCATATTCGTGTTTGCGGCTGGAGGCAGCCGCAAGCGCGTTGTGCAGCGTGGTTTCCAGTTCACGGGCAAAAGATGGCATTTGATGCTCCTTCGCTCCTTATGTCGGGCCTCAACTGCCAAACATCAAGTCAGCGTTTAAATAACTCTTCCGCACTTGCACGAAAATTAACGGACCCTTCGATCTTCAGTTTCACGCGCGCGATCTCCGCCTCCAGGATCGCGACACGCTCCTTCAGTTCATTAACGGACAAAGGGTCAAGATCTTGCTTGGTCAGCAAGGTCAGGGGATCCTGAGGCCGCTTGGCAAACAATTCATCCATGTCCATGGCTGAATCGTTGACCGAACTGCTACTCAAGTCAATAAGCCTTGTGCGTCTTGAGACAGGGAATTCCGTGATGCGTGTAGCAACGGCGATATTGCTTTCCAGTGTGATTTGCTTTGGAGCAGCCGAAGCTGCACCGCGGAAGGATTCCGCTGAACCTCAAAAGGCAGTCGCCAGCGGATCGGCTTGGCTCGCGTCGCTGGACAGTTTCGAAGAGGGCCGCGTAGCTTGGCCATATTTTAGCAAGGCCCCCTTGGTCAGTGGTGCTGACTATCCCGAAGCTGCACGACGGGAGGGCAAGCAAGGGTCCAGCCGCATCTCCATCACTGTCGGTCCTGACGGAAAGGCGATCGGATGCACTGTTACTGAATCGGCAGGGGATGTCCGGCTGGATGCTGCAGCATGCGACGCGGTTAGGGCGCGCGCCCGGTTTCGTCACGCATTGGATGGCAATGGCATTCCTGTAGCGGGAAGTGTTGGCTTTTTGATTGAATGGGTTCTCAGCGAGCCGGGTATTGTGCCGTCTCCGCCCCCGGTTTCCTATCCTCCGCCACCCACGTCGCCCGAGCGCAGGGACTGGCCAAGGACAGGGTGGATGGAAAGTGTTTTTCCGCAGCCCGGGATGCCGAAATCGATCGCTGTGCCCAAAGCGATGAAACCAGCCGCAGGCGAAACGGGGCTGGACGTCAAGGTCAGCGAGGACGGGAATGTCGATTCCTGTAAACCAACAAAAGGCTCGGGCAATGAAGCGCTCGATGCGCTTGCGTGCTCTGCCGTGGCGGCCTTCCGCTTTCGGATAGAGCGCAAATGCGCGAACGATGCACATTGTGGCCTACGAACGCCGCTGCTCGTTCGCTGGAAGGGAAAGTCGGGCCTGATCCTATTTCCATTGACCGGACGGAACTTTCAGACTGCAAAGCCCGCAAAACTCTATACGCCGTCAATCAAGGATTACCCTGTCTCTGCGTTGCAAGCGGGACAGCAAGGCATTGTCCGCGTCTCCCTCAAAATTGATGCGAGCGGGATTCCGGTGAAATGCCTGATCAACAACAGCTCCGATTATGATCTGCTGGATCAGCGGACTTGCGAAATCGCCAAGAAGCATATTCGTTATGTCCCGTTTACGGATGTTTTCGGCAATCCGATCGCTGGCAGGGCATTCTTCTCGCTCAACTGGAAACTCTAGCCGACATTGGGCCGCGTTGGCGCTGCTTGAACGACTACTTTGACGATCCTCGCATGAACTTCGCCCAAGTCGGTTTCACTTGGCGTTGACGCTCGCGGCATCCACGTCAATAAGGCCTGTGTGTGTTGAAAACGGGGGAACCGCGTGCCTGTCTGTCCCGAATCCATGATTGCCATTGACCCTGATGCACCTGGCGGGCCAGAGGTCTTGCAGCCGGTGTCGCGCCCGGTCCCGCATGCAGGACGGGATGAGGTGCTGATCAAGGTGGCTGCAGCAGGGGTTAACCGGCCTGACGTGCTTCAGCGGCGCGGCATGTATGCGCCACCTCCGGGGACTCCCAGCATTCCAGGGCTTGAAGTGGCGGGCGAAATTGTCGCCGTCGGTGAAGGCGTTGACCCGGGCCTGATCGGGCATCGGGTCTGTGCGCTCGTGGCTGGCGGCGGCTATGCCGAATATTGTGCTGCACCTGTTGGCCAATGTCTGCCGGTTCCCGATGCGCTTTCGATGATCGAGGCAGCCGCAATCCCGGAGACACTGTTCACTGTCTGGACCAATCTGTTCGAGCGCGCCTATGCTGTAGAGGGCGAAACGGTTCTTGTGCATGGCGGGACGAGCGGGATCGGCACGATGGCCATCGCTCTCGGCAAGCTTTTCGGACTCACAGTCATCGTTACATGCGGTTCCGAGGAAAAATGTGCACGGGCACTTGAACTGGGCGCTGACCATGCCATCAACTATGCCACACGGGACTTTGTCGAAGACGTGCGGTCGCTGACCGGTGGCGCGGGAGTCCAGGTTGTGCTCGACATGGTGGGTGGGGATTATCTGCCCCGCAATATCCAATGCCTCGCGGAGGATGGACGCCATGTGACGATTGCTGTCCAGCGGGGCGTTTCGGCGGAGATCAATGTCGCAGCTGTCATGATGAAGCGTTTGACCCTGACCGGATCGACCCTGCGGCCGAGGCCAGTATCCTTCAAGGCTGCGGTTGCCGAGGAAATCCGCCGCGTCGTTTG
>CAYSCC010000191.1:0-4297 GCA_964429375.1 uncultured Chakrabartia sp. | reverse complement strand
ACCGCGGATGAGGACCAGTTCTTTGGCAAGCATACAGGAAACGAGCCCAATCCGGCGCGCGCAATGCAGGGCCAGAATCTGGGGACGAGGAAAGGCCGGTTTGGCTGGCATTATCTGGCAAGCGGCTATGCGGCTGTCTGGGCGAAGGCCAACACGCGAGCGTCGATTTTCGACGCCATGGCCCGCAGGGAGGTCTACGGCAGCACGGGGCCCCGGATGACTGTTCGCTTCTTTGGCGGCTGGGATTTCAAGGATGATGATCTCAAGGGCGATTGGGTCCGTGCGGGGTACAAGCGAGGCGTTCCAATGGGCGGGGAACTTTCGTCCGGCAAGAAAGGGGCGCCGAGCTTCATTGTTTCTGCCCTGAAGGATCCCATTGGCGCCAACCTCGATCGTGTGCAGATCGTCAAGGGCTGGGTGGGCCGGGCCGGAAAGCTGCAGGAAAAGGTGTTTGACGTGGTCTGGAGCAACCCGGACAAGCGCAAGCCAGCCGGTGGCAAGGTCCCCGCAGTCGGCGACACGGTCAATGTCGCCACGGCTACCTATAGCAATACGATTGGCGCACCGACCCTTTCGAAGGTTTGGACTGATCCTGAGTTCGATCCATCTGTTCGCGCTTTCTATTATGTGCGCGTCCTTGAAATCCCGACGCCGAGCTGGCCAGCCTATGACGCTGTTCGGTTCAAGCTGAAGCTGCCGCCCGATGTTCGTGTCAAGCAGCAGGAGCGGGCGTATACTTCACCGATCTGGTATACGCCGACCAAGGCCTAGGGAGAATCGATGGGCTCACGCCGCGACCTTGCGGTCGCCTTTTTCCGGGAGCCGCTGGTCCATTTTCTGGCGGCGGGTTTGCTTGTCTTTGTCCTGCTGTCTGGCAGGCCGCCAGATGCGGCGGACCGCCGCATCGTGGTGGACGAGCCTGTGCTCGAAGGTATCGTCAATCGCTATGTTCAGTCCTTTCACCGGCCCCCGACTCCCGAGGAAATCGACGGGCTGGTTCAGGACTATGTTCGAAGTGAAGTCTACTACCGCGAAGCTCTTCGTCTCGGGCTCGACCGTGACGATGAAGTGGTCAAGAAGCGGATGCGCAACAAGATGCTGGCGCTTTCAGGCGCAGACGCGGAGGCCGCCCAGCCAGATGATAGGGACTTGCAGGCCCTTATCGACCAGAACCCATCGCGCTATGCAGAGCCACCGCGATACACGCTGGAACAGCGATACATCGGGCCAGACAGTCCGGAACTTCGTGCAACGGCGAAAGCCGCTCTTGCAGGCATGAACACGGGAGCGCCGCCGCCCCTGCCTCGGGAACCGGTTGCGCTGCCCGGCCGCCTTGAAGGCGCACGTCTGCCTGATCTCGCAGCGACCTTTGGTGATGAGTTCGCAAATGCCTTGCCGGATGCTCCCCTCGGCCGCTGGGTGGGGCCGATTGCATCCGGTTTTGGCCTGCATGTCGTGAAGGTCGAACGGCTGGTTCGGGGCGCCCCACCCAAGCTTGAAGAGGTGCGCAGCCGGGTTGAAAATGATTGGCGCTTTGCTGCCGTTCGCAAGGCGCAGGACAAGGCGTTCCGGGCCCTTCTCGAGAATTATGACGTCGTAATCGAACGGCCCAAATGAGAGTGATTGCGGGTCTTGTCTGCGCGGTTTTCCTGCTTGTTTTCGCACGTCCCGCCTGGGCGGACGAACTGCGACCGGGATACCTTGAGCTGACCCAGCAAAGCCGCACCGAGTGGACGCTTGTTTTCAAGGCACCCATACTCGGAAATCTTGCAACCCGGGCAGTGCCGCTCTTGCCCAACTTTTGCTCTCTCGCCCTTACAACGCGGCAAATGTCTGGCGCTGCCCTCGTCGCGAAGGGAACAGTGACATGCACACAACCCCTTGAAGGCGCAACCGTCGGCTTGACGGGCATGGAGGCTGGATCGACGGACGCTCTCCTGCGTGTCGCCCCGCTTGGGCGCCCGGTCCAGACGCAGCAACTGACGCAGGCACGCAGCACATACACGATCAGCACAGTTCCAGACGGCTGGCAGGTGGCGCGTACCTATTTTGTCATTGGTGTGGAGCATATCCTTTGGGGATATGACCATCTGCTGTTCGTGCTGGCTTTGGTCTTGCTGCTTCAAAAGGGCTGGCCGGTGGTGAAGGCAGCAACCGCCTTTACTGTTGCCCATTCCATTACGCTTGTCGGCACGACGATGGGCGCGTTCGGCCTGCCTCAAGCGCCCGTCGAAGCTTCAATCGCCTTGTCCATCGTCTTTCTGGCCGTCGAAATCGTCAAGAGCAGAGACGGGGGCGGCCGACTGTCCGTGCAGCTGCCCTGGCTCGTGGCGTTCCTGTTTGGGCTGTTGCACGGTTTCGGCTTTGCCGGGGCCTTGCGCGAGATCGGTTTGCCGGAAACGGATGTGCCGGTTGCCCTTTTGACGTTCAACGTCGGCGTTGAAGCGGGGCAGCTGATAATCATCGCTGCGTCGATGATGGGGTTAGCCTTGTTGACGCGCTGGATGCCGGCAAGAGTGCGAACCGCAGTACAGATGTCTGCCTACGCGATTGGCATTACGGCCAGTTTCTGGTTCATTGAACGGGTCTTGGCCTGATCCCGCATCACGGGAACGCTCCCAGCATCAGCCATCCACAAAAAATTGGGCACCCGCGATCTGTTGATCGCGGATGCCCAAAGGTTCGGTAGAATTCAGTGGATCAGAACTTGAAGCTGGCCTCCACATAGAACTGGCGACCGCGATTGTAATTGACGGCAAGGTCATCACCACGCGGAACGAAGGTCGCGGATCCCGGAGTGCCATAGCCCGTAGCGGGAGCCAGGAATGGGCGTGTGCCGCTGGTCAGCGCGTAGATCTTGTTGGCCAGGTTCACGCCAATCACCGACAGTTTCCACTTCTTGTCCGGATGGCCGATGGAGATGCTGCCATCGAAGGTGACGTAGCCCTTCTGCTTGAGATCACCGAATGGGCGTTGCTGGATGGTGAAGTTGGAATTGTTGGCGGTCCAGTATGAGCTGGAATAGGCCATGTTTCCATTCAGGCCAAACGCGAGCCCGTCGCTTACCGGAGCATTCCAGTCAAAGGCGATGTTCCCGGCAAACTTCGGTGCCCGCGAAACTGACCTGCCCTTCAGGTTTTCGCTCGCCAGACCAGGGTAAGCCGGATCCGGGTTGCGTGCGATGTTCAGATCTTTGGTGAATTTTGCATCGGTATAGGCAATGCCGCCGGAGAAGCCCAATCCTTCAATTGGCGTCTTCCAGGCAAAATCCAGATCCGCACCCTTGCTGGTCAGTCCCGATGCGTTGAACGTGACGAACTGCACCGTCGTCGAGTTGAAGTTCTGCAATTGCAGGTTCTTGAACTTGTAGTTGAAGGCGGACATGTTGAGCGTCAATGCCCTGTCGGCCAGCTGCATCTTGGCGCCAATTTCGCCGCCCTTGGCTGTTTCAGACTTGTAGATCAACGAACTGAAATTGCCAGAAAGTGCCGCCGCGCTCAGGCTGTTGGACGGGAGCGCCGAGTTGTCGATGCCACCTGACTTGAAACCTGTCTTGTACGCCGCATAGACGCTGACATCCGGAGTCACCTTGTAACGCAGCGACACTTCCGGAGAAACATTGCTGTCGCTGAAGCGGATCGGGCCAGAGAAGAAGCCGCTGCCGATAAAGGCCGGGCCCGGTCCAAGGAACCTGTGGACGTAAGGCACGGAGATCGTGTTGACCTTCTTTTCCTGCGTCCAGCGCAAGCCGCCAGACAGCTCAAGCTGTTCCGTGATGTCGAAGGACGCACTTCCGAAGAATGAGACCGTGTTGGTCTTGGTGCGGTGCTTCTTGTAATAGTCGTAAGTGCTTCCCGTGATGGGGTCGGGCGCGATGATCGAAATGTTGACCGCCTGTTGCGCCGTGTTGAAATCGATCTGGCGATATTCGTAGAACGCACCCAGCTGAAAGTTGAAGGGCCCCGAATAGTCGCTCGACAGGCGATATTCCTGCGAATACTGCTTGGTCTTGTTGCGCGGGTCGCTTGAGCCCATGCCCAGTGCCACGCCCGGTCCATTGATCGCGGCAAGCGCTGGTGCAATCGCCCCAACGGGCACACCATTCGGGTTGAAGGCCGGACCAGTACCTGCGTAGCTGTAGCTGTCAAAATCGATCGAATCCAGGTTCATGATACCGGAAACGGACGAGAATGTGAGCGCATCCGACAGATCAAGATCCCATTTCAGGCGTCCGAAAAAGATGTTCGTGCGCCCAAAGGGGTGGCCAGGATAGTATTTTGCACCAGCGCTTCCTGCC
>CAYSCC010000190.1:0-4318 GCA_964429375.1 uncultured Chakrabartia sp. | reverse complement strand
ACTGGAACAAGGCAGCGAGCTGATCAGGGGGGATAATGAAGGTCAACGCCATTGATCATGTGAATATCATCGCGGCCGACCTTGACGGGACGGCGCAGTTTTATGCGGAGGTGCTGGGGCTTGATCGACGTGATGGCCCTTTGCCGCTGCGGCCGGATCAGGTCCAGTGGATGTATGACGATGCTGGGCGCGCCGTTGTGCATATTAATAGCCTGGATTGTCCGCGCGCCTATGATCGTGAGGTTTCTGCAGGACCGACCGGAGCCATTCATCACATTGCCTTCAACTGCGCGGGCTATGAAGACATGGCTGCACGGCTTGAGGCGCGGGGCATTCAATATGCAACCAACCATATCCCGACGATCGGACTAAGCCAGATGTTTCTCGAAGATCCCAATGGCGTGGTTGTTGAACTCAACTTCCATGGCAGGAGCGGACACTGATCATGGCCCATCTTGAGTTCTTTTTCGACCTGTCCAGCCCCTGGACCTACCTTGCCTTCACCAATGTCGGGGCAGTGGTCGACAGGACCGGTGCGACCATCACCTATCGCCCCATCCTGGTCGGCGGTGTGTTCAATGCGGTCAATCCGGCTGTCTATGCGGCACGGGAAGGCGGCGACAATCCCCGTTTTCTGCATAGCTGGAAGGCGCTGAAGGACTGGGCGAGGCTGGCCGGCGTGACGATGCATTTTCCCAACAAGTTTCATCCGGCGAAAAGTGTCAACGCAATGCGGATGGCAACCGCCCTGGAAGATCGTCAGGATGCGCTGTGCGCCTTTGCAAGAGCAGCATTCGAAGGCTTTTTCTCCAATGGCGAGAATCTTGATGACCCGGACACGCTGGAACGGTTTGCCGATTCCGCCGGGCTTGATGGCGCTGCCCTTCGCGCCGCCTCTGTGACAGATGAATGCAAGGCCCGGCTGCGCGCCAACACCGATGAATTGATTTCGCGCGGCGGCTTTGGGTCTCCAACGATGTTTGTCGATCGCGACGACATGTATTTTGGCAATGATCAGTTGCCCATTGTAGAAGCTGCCTTGAAGAGGAGTGTTGGATGAAGGACCGCGTTTCGATCACCATGCTGGAGGACGGGATCGCCGATGTCCGCATGATTCGTGTCGACAAGATGAATGCGCTGGATGCCGAGATGTGGTCCGGTCTGGCCGAAGCGATCGACACTTTGAAGGCCACGCAAGGCTTGCGCGTGGTGGTCCTGTCCGGGGAGGGCAGGGCATTTTGCGCAGGTCTGGATCTTTCCAGCTTGCAGGCGGACCGCACTCCGGGTGCCAGCAGCGCCGGGGGAAGGCTTGCCGATCGGACGCGCGGCCTATCCAACAACGCGCAATATGCGGCATGGGGTTGGCGGGAGCTTCCCGTCCCGGTCATTGCAGCGGTTCATGGCGTGGCCTTTGGCGCGGGAAGCCAGATCATGGCAGCAGCCGATATTCGGTATGTCCATCCGGACACGCGCATTGCGATCATGGAAATGAAATGGGGTCTCGTCCCCGATGTCGCAGGCATGGCGCTGTGGCGAACACAGGTCGCTGACGATGTTCTGCGCGAGATGATATACACCAATCGGCAGTTCAACGGCCATGAAGCCAAGGCCATGGGGTTTGCGACCCATGTGTCCGATGACCCGCTGCAGAGCGCGCTGGAGCTGGCCAGGGTCATTGCGCTCAAGAATCCCCACGCGGTTCGCGGGGCAAAGCGCCTGTGCAACATGCTTGCAGACGCAAGCGACGGCGAGATTCTTCAGGCGGAAAGCGATGAGCAGGAAAAGGTCATCCGCACGCCGAACCAGATGGAAGCCGTCATGGCGGAAATGCAGAAGCGCAAGCCCGCATTTTCTGATTGAGCCTGGCAGGACTTCAGCGCTTTTCCCGAATATACCGGAGGATTGCGCCGTCGCGGTGCAGCCTGAGTTCAGTTGCGGTGACGTTCGCTTCTGCGCCCTGGAAATCGAAGACGCCAAGATCATTGGGCGTCAGCGTGAAACGCAATGCGTTGCCATTGGCGATGTTGATCGGGAATCGCGGGGAGATGATGCCGTGCATCGGTTCCGCCAGGATAATCCATTGCGGCACACGGTGTTCACCCATTGGCATGGACCAGCCATAGTCTTGCGTGGTTCCAGACACGGGCTCTCCTGTCTCAAAGCCCATGCGAAATTCGATTCCGCCTATGCCCTTGCCATTGGGCCAGGTCACCTGCACCGAGACTGCCACTCCCTTGTTGTGGGTGGGCGCTATCGCCGAAAAGACCGGAGGCACCGGCCTTGGCTCGGTGAACAGGTAGATGCTTGAGTCGATCGATTGCCAGCGGCCTTGAGCATGTTCGTCAAGCGCGCCCGCGGAAAGGACATAGCTGAAGCGGCCGTCGGCCCGGATTTCCAGCTGTGAAGCGACATCTGGTCCCTCGGCGATGCGGTAGCGGCCAACTGGGCTTTCGCCGGCGAACACGGGCAGCGCACAAATCAATCCCCACGCTGCAAGCAGCCCGCGCGCCAGCCGAACAAGCGTGGCGATCACCCCCTGAGGTCGGGCGGTGTTGCCTCTGCCTTGAGCATGGCAATCGCCTCATCGAGCGGCATGATGCGTTGGCCATCCGAACCGAGCGTGCGGATCGCGACCTTGCCCTCCTCTGCCTCGCGCATGCCGACAACAAGCAGGTGCGGTACCTTGGCAAGCGAATGTTCGCGCACCTTGTAGTTGATCTTCTCGTTCCGCAGATCGCTCTCCACCCTGAGGCCTGCCGCCTTCAGCCTTTCCACGCAGGCCCTGGCATAATCATCCGCATCAGAAACGATGGTTGCGACCACAGCCTGAACAGGCGCCAGCCAGACGGGGAAGCGCCCTGCATGATGCTCGATCAGGATGCCAATAAACCGCTCATAGGTACCGAGAATCGCGCGATGCAGCATGACAGGCCGGTGCTTGGCGCCATCCTCGCCCACATAAGTCGCATCAAGCCGCTCCGGCAGCACATAATCGAGCTGGATCGTGCCGCACTGCCATGTTCGCCCGATGGCATCCGTCAGGTGAAATTCCAGCTTGGGCGAATAAAAGGCGCCTTCGCCCGGCAGCTCCTCCCAGCCATAATCCGGCGTGGCGCGGCCTGTTTTCACCACGGCATCGCGCAGATCTGCCTCGGCCTTGTCCCACATTGCATCCGTCCCGAAGCGTTTTTCCGGGCGCAGGGCCAGCTTGATTGCATAGGATTCGAAGCCCAGATCCTTGTAAATACTGTCAAGCAGATCGCAGAAGATCCGGACTTCGTCGACGATCTGGTCCTCGCGACAGAAGATGTGGCCATCATCCTGAGTGAATTGCCGGACGCGCATGATGCCATGCAGGGCGCCATGCGGTTCGTTCCGGTGGCAGCATCCCATCTCCGCCATCCTCAGGGGAAGATCGCGATAGGACTTGATGCCCTGACGGAAAATCAGGACATGGGCCGGGCAGTTCATTGGCTTTAATGCCATGAGGTCGCCTTCTCCGGTCAGAACCGGGCCTTCGTCTTCCGTGTTGGGAACTTCGTCGGGAACGATGAACATGTTTTCGCGATACTTGCCCCAATGGCCCGACTGCTCCCATTGGCGCGCGTCCATGATCTGCGGCGTCTTGACTTCGACATAACCGCCACCGTCTATTCTGCGACGCATATAGGCTTCGAGCTGACGCCAGACCATGTAGCCGTTCGGATGCCAAAAGACGCTGCCATGCGCTTCTGACTGGAGATGGAACAGGTCCATTTCCTGGCCGATCTTGCGGTGATCGCGCTTCGCTGCTTCCTCCAGCCGGACAAGATGCGCATCCAGCTGCTTCTTGTTGAGCCAGCCTGTGCCGTAAATGCGGGACAGCTGCGGATTATTCTGGTCGCCGCGCCAATAGGCGCCTGAAACCCGCGTGAGCTTGAAGGCCTGCGGATCGAGCTTGCCGGTGGAGGCCAGATGCGGTCCGCGGCACATGTCCATCCAGGTATCGCCTGACCAGTAAACAGTCAGCTCTTCACCTTCGGGCAATTCGGCAGCCCATTCGGCCTTGAAACGTTCACCGTCCTTCTGCCAGCGGGCGATGAGGTCGGCCCGGCTCCAGACCTCGCGGCGAAGCGGCTTGTCTGCGGCAATGATCCGGCGCATTTCCGCTTCGATTGCGGGTAAATCGTCTTCGGTGAACGGCCGGTCCTTCGGCGCGAAATCATAGTAGAAGCCGTCATCCGTCGACGGGCCGAAGGTGATCTGCGTGCCGGGGAATAGGCTTTGCACAGCTTCGGCGAGCACATGCGCGCAATCATGGCGAATGAGTTCGAGCGCG
>CAYSCC010000189.1:0-4327 GCA_964429375.1 uncultured Chakrabartia sp. | reverse complement strand
CGTAGAGGCCGAATATGCGCCCGGTGACGAAGCGATTACACGCCGCGCCGGCTGGCTGCCGTATCTTGCACTGGCCGCCTGCGCCGCAATGGTATGGTTCCTGCACGTCAACGCGCAATTGCCGGCGTAATTATTCCACGGTCCAATCAAGGACAATCTTGCCTGATTGCCCCGAACGCATTGTCTGAAAGCCGTGTTCGAACTGGGTGTAGGGCAACCGGTCTGTAATCAATCCCGAGACGTCCAGACCCGAACCGAGCATTGCGAGCATCTTGTACCAGGTCTCGAACATTTCACGGCCGTAAATGGCCTTGATCGTGAGGGCCTTGAAGACAATCCTGCTCCACTCGATCCGAGTTTCGCCGGGCGGAAATCCCAGCATCGCAACCTTGCCGCCCATCACCATGTTCTCCACGATCTGGTCAAGCGCGGAGGCCGCTCCCGACATTTCCATGGCGACGTCGAACCCCTCAGTCATGCCCAGCTTGTGACGGATCGACACAAGGTCTTCGCAAGCCACATTGACAGGAAGGCAATCTGCAATCCGCCCCGCCAGTTCCAATCGATACGGATTGATATCAGTGATCACGACATGGCGTGCACCGACATGGCGTGCAACCGCGGCGGCCATAATGCCGATAGGCCCCGCCCCTGTGATCAGGACATCTTCTCCGATCAGGTCAAAGGCCAGGGCTGTGTGGACAGCGTTCCCGAGCGGGTCGAGCAAGGCCGCCACATCCATGTCCACATGGTCCGGCAATGCGATCACGTTGAACGCAGGGATACACAAATATTTGGCAAATGCGCCGGGCCGGTTGACCCCAACGCCCTGAGTTTCCGGATCAAGGTGAAAATGGCCCGCCCGAACAGCGCGGCTCTTTTCACCGATAAGATGTCCTTCACCGGATACGCGCTGACCAATGCTCAGCGTCCGCTTTACCTGCGATCCGATTGCGACGATCTTGCCACCGAATTCGTGGCCAACAATCATTGGGACAGGAATGGTCCTTTGCGCCCAGTCATCCCAGTTGAAGATGTGAATGTCTGTGCCGCAGATTGCTGTCCGATGTACCTCGATCAGGACTTCGTCTGGCAGCGGTTCCGGAACAGGCTGCTGGCAAAGCCAAATTCCGGGTTCCGCCTTGGCCTTGACCAAAGCAGGCATTGTGACGGGCAAAGTCATGTCAAATCACCCCCAGCCGTTTGCCTACCCGGGCAAATGCCGAAATCGCACAATCGATCTGCTCGTAACTGTGCGCTGCACTCATCTGGGTGCGAATGCGAGCCTCTCCATGCGGGACCACGGGAAACGAAAACCCCGTGACATAAACACCCTCTTCCAGCAGCGCTTCCGCCAACTGCTGAGCCAACCTTGCATCTCCAAGCATGACCGGAATGATGGGATGCTCACCGGGTTTGATGACAAAGCCAGCGGCCACCATGCCTTTTCTGAAGCGTGCCGCGTTCGCAAACACTTTGTCGCGAAACGGGTTACCCGCTTCGAGCATGTCGATAACCTTGACGCTGGCACCAACAAGGCCGGGTGCAAGGGCATTTGAGAACAGGTACGGGCGGGCTCGCTGGCGCAAAAGCGCGATGACGTCTTGCCGGGCACAGATGTAGCCGCCCATCCCTCCGCCAAGCGCCTTCCCGAGCGTTCCCGTCAGAATATCAATCCTGCCTTCAACGCCGCAGTGCTCCGCCGTCCCTCGCCCGGTCTTGCCGACGAAGCCGGCAGCATGGCAATCATCCACCATCACAAGAGCGCCATATTTGTCGGCGAGATCGCAAATCGAACCCAAATCCGCGATGTAACCGTCCATTGAAAAGACGCCGTCCGTGACAATGATCTTTGTTCTGGCCTTTGCCTCAGACGCAGATTTCAACTGAGTTTCCAGATCCGCCATATCATTGTTGGCGAAGCGATACCGCCGTGCCTTTGATAGCCGAACCCCGTCTATGATCGAGGCGTGATTGAGCGCATCCGATATGATCGCATCGTCCTCGCCAAACAGGGGTTCGAAAACCGCTCCATTGGCATCGAAGCACGCCGCAAAGGTGATGGCATCGTCAAAGCCGAAAAACCCGGCCAAACGGCGCTCCAGGGTCCTGTGCAGGTCTTGCGTCCCACAGATGAAGCGCACCGACGCCATGCCGAACCCGTATCGCGCGCTCGTCTCGGCGGCGGCTGCGACCAGATCGGGATGATCTGCAAGGCCCAGGTAGTTGTTCGCGCAAAAGTTGATGACCCTGCGCGGGCCGTCCGGTGTACTGACATCCACTTCAACCCCTTGTGCCGAAGTGAGCAGGCGTTCGTGCTTGGTCAGGCCTTGCTGCTCAATATCTGCAAGCGTTTGGCGGATTCGCGTGTAGAACGCATCGTTCATGCCAATGCCTCCTTCCTGCATCCAGAAATGGCAGACTGATTGTGGCCCGTCCAGAATATGCCAATTTGATATGCAGGCATGTCTGGAGGCGCTGGAATAGAGCTGCCTCAGGCGGCTGAGCTATTGAATCGGACGCCTGTGGAGCGCCAGAAGCCCTTTGAGTGTTCCCCAGCACATCAGCAACAAGACCAACCCCAGCGGAAGCCCCGTCGCGATCGATCCCGCCTGCAAAGAATTCAGGCCGCCCGTCAGAAGGAGCATGACACCGATCCCCCCGACTGCAAACAGCCAGAAGGCCTTTTGCCGAAGCGGAGTATCGGTACGCCCCCCCGATGTCATCGTGTCAATCACAAGAGTGCCTGAATCCCATCCGGTCACGAAGAAAATCAGAATGAGGCAGATGGCTATGAAGGATGTTACCTGTGCCCAGGGAAGCGCACCAAGTAGAACAAAAAGCTGCTGCTCAATGGTTGCTTCTGTCAGCGCGACTCCTTTGCCGGACACAATATGCGCGATGCTCGCATCACCGAAAATCGTGAGCCACACAACGCCGAGGACGCTGGGTGCAATCATGGCGCCCGCAATGAATTCCCGGACCGTTCGCCCAAGCGAAATGCGCGCCATGAACATCCCGACAAATGGAGCCCAACTCAACCACCATGCCCAGTAATAGACTGACCAGTCACGATAGAAATCGATATCGCCACGGCCGACTGGGTTGGACAGTGCGGGCAGATTCTGAAGATAAATCACGGTATTCCTGGCCAGATCTGCAACCAGGTCTCTGACAGGCCCCGTCAGCAGCACAAAAATCAGCAGACCCAAAGCGACCAGCATGTTGAGTTCACTCAGTATCCGAATGCCGCGATCAATCCCGCCATGAACTGAAAGGAATGTGATGCCAGCCATGACCCCGATCAACCCAAGGATCGACCAGGGCGTGCTCGGCAAGGCATACAGAAATGAGATTCCAGCCATGGCCTGCTGCGCGCCAAGCCCAAGCGAAGTCGCCAATCCGAAGATCGTGGCAAAGACCGCGAGCACTTCGATCACGTCGCCAAGCCTCCCCCATACCGCCTTCCCGAACAGGGGATAAAATGCAGAGCGCATCGAAAGAGGCATGCCAAAGTCATAAGCGAAAACGGCCAGTGCAAGTCCCGTGACTGCGAACATTGCCCAAGGATGAAGTGCCCAGTCAAAGATCGCCGCAGACATTGCGAGATCCCTCGACATTGCCGCATTTCCTGGTGCGCCACCAAGGGGCGCACTCGCCCCGCCTGCCATCGATGCCGTGAAGTGGGACACTGGCTCCGAGACTCCATAGAACACAAGGCCAATTCCCATGCCGGCGCCAAAGAGCATGGAAAACCACGACATACGCGAATAGTCCGGCGATGCGCCTTTTCCACCCAGCCGAATGCGTCCCAGGGGCGAAACGGCAACCGCGACGCAAAAGATCAACAGGACATTGCCTGCTGACATGAAGAACCAATCGAAATTGTCTGTTGCCGACTTGCGGATATTCGAAAAGAGACTGGCAGAACTTTCAGGATACAGAACGCTGAATGCGATTACGGCGAGAGAGATGACTGCGGTTGGAAAGAAGACCAGAGGGTCAATCAGCAATCCAAAGAAGGTTTTGCCCGATCGGCCATATCCTCCGGTATCAATATTCTTTGACCAGTCCGCCACAGGCTCCCCTCCCCAGCAGCTGTCACGCTAGTCGCTAGTCACATGCCGCGTCCAGCCCATTGGCAGCATTGATGATGGGCATAAGTAGTCCGACCGGCAACGCAGCCGACAAACTTCAGCATTTCATCGCGCCCGCAGGCGAGACCTCAGCTGATATTTGAGTCCGGGAAGCTCGCTTTCTGGGTTTCCATAAAGGCGATGAGGCGGGCATCCACGCCCTCCCCGAGGCAAGCATCCGCGACTTCTTG
>CAYSCC010000188.1:0-4329 GCA_964429375.1 uncultured Chakrabartia sp. | reverse complement strand
TAGTGCGCCGCAACATGAGCGCGGGGGCCGGTACCGAACCGGGATGGCGGCCATCGCCGCTTAGTCATCGTATCAATTTCTTGACTCATTAAAATTACTATCCATGCATCCAAAACAAAAATATTCTTGTATATGCGACTTCCAAAGTAACGAACAAAAAAATGTTGCATCAATGTGACAATATTGCGGATAAATTAAGCATTTTCCGGGCCAATTCAATTTTCTCTTGTCCGGATCAATGATTTTCATCTGTTTGACCCCACCGCCGCGCGCGTTCGTTTAGACGCGGTGACTTTTTGGGGATATTGCAATGAAAAGAAATCGTTTCCTGCTGGCGTCTGCCTTGGCTACTTCCAGTCTCTTCCTCCTCACCCAGCCCGCCTGGTCGCAGGATGCTGCACCGCAGGCAGCCGAGGATGGGGCGGCCGGGGAAGAGATTGTTGTGACGGGCTCACGCATTGCCCGTCCCGATCTTACGTCAAATTCTCCCATTTCGATCGTGTCCGGGGATACGTTCAAGGAACAGGGCTCAATCAACGTTGAAAGCGTGGTCAACCAGCTACCCCAAGTCCAGCCGGGCTTGAACGCGAACGTAAACAATGGCGGCAACGGGACGGCAACTGTCGACATCCGTGCGCTTGGGGCAACGCGCACTCTGGTTCTGGCCAATGGTCGCAGGCTTGTACCATCTAACAATACCGGCGTCGTCGACATCAATATTATTCCACCCATGCTGGTCGAACGTGTGGATGTCGTCACTGGCGGTGCATCTGCAACCTATGGGTCTGACGCTCTTGGCGGTGTCATCAATTTCATCCTCAAGAAGGATTTTGAGGGCCTGCAGGCCTCTGGCCAGATCGGAACAACCGATGAGGGTGACAGCAGCACTTATACATATGGCGGAATTGTTGGTGCGAACATTGCCGATGGCCGAGGCAATGTGACGGCGGCCATCAGCTTTACAGATCGGAAGGCATCCTTTCAGAGTCAGCGTTCCTTTCTGCGCATTGACCAGAACGGCGGAAGCGCAACGGGTATTGCTGGTCGCTTTGACAACGCGCCGCTGAATCCGTTTGCCGGTGGCCTCGGAAATCAGGCTTTCAACAAGGATGGTTCCGTGCGCCCGTTTATCAACCAGCTTGCCGAAACAAATGGCGGTATTGGAGACCGTTACAATTTCGCACCAGTCAACTATATCCAGACGCCCCAGAAAAGGACCACACTCAACCTTCTGGGTCGCTATGAAATTGCGGACAGGGTTGAGCTGTTCTTCGATGCATTTTACGTCAATAGCCGCGTCAACCTCCAGCTTGCTGAGACACCGGCCACCAATATTCTTGTTGATCCCAATAGCCCCCTGCTTTCTGCATCCGCGAAGGCATTGGCCGCTGCACGCCCGAATCCCCTCGCCCCTCTGGTTTTCAGACGGAGGCTGACGGAAGTCGGGCCACGCCAGCAGACCTTCAAGTTCAATGACTATCAGGCTACAGTTGGATTGCGGGGCGATTTGACCGACAATCTGAAGTATGAGGTCTATTATACTTACGGGCGGGTCGAGAGTTCGCAGAACATTCGCAACGATGTTTCGCGGCAACGCCTCACCGCTGGGCTGAACGGGTGCCCAGTCGGCAGCCCGGTTGGCTGCGTGGCCGTCAACGCATTCGGAGCGGGCAACATCAGCGCCGCTGCTGCAAACTTCATCCGGATCACTTCGGCAACCGACCAATTCACCTTCAATCGGAAGAATCTCGTCGGCTCTGTTTCGGGTGAGGCTTTCGATCTTGGTGCAGGTCCTATCGGCTTTGCATTCGGCGGAGAGTATCGAAAGGACTCTTCGAACTTTACGCCATCCGATCCGTCGCAAAGAGGAGACATCACCGGCTTCAATGCATCGGCACCAATCAATGGCAGCTTCGATGTGGCCGAAATTTTTGGCGAGTTGCGCGTGCCGCTGCTGGCTGACAAGCCGTTCGTGAAAAACCTGACTCTTGACCTCGCCGCACGCTATTCGGACTATTCAACCGTGGGTGGCAATTCGACATACCGAATTGGCGGTGAATATACACCGATTGATGGCATCAGGTTCCGGGGACTGTATTCTCGCGCAACACGTGCACCGAGTGTTTTTGAATTGTTCCAGGCCGGAGACCAGAATTTTCCCACTGTTGTTGATCCGTGCGCTCGAATCCGAGCCAACGGTACGATGGTTGCGGCACCTTCGGCAGCTGTTTCGCAAGTCTGCATCCTTTCCGGCGCGGCCGACCCGCGGACCGTGATCGTTGCTCAGACAAACACGCAAGTGGAAGCAAGAAACATTGGCAACCCGAACCTCAAGGAGGAAAAGGCAGATACCTACACTGCCGGCATTGTCCTTACACCAAACCGCAGTGTGTCACTGTCCGTCGACTATTTCGACATCAAGGTGAAAGGATATGTCGCACGGGCATTTGGTGGGGCACAGGGATTGGTTTCGGCCTGTTTCAACAGCGGTGTGACGACTGCAGCCCAATTTTCAGCCGATCCCGCGTGCAGATTCGTCTCGCGAGACTTGGGTGGAAACCTGTTCCTGCAAAGTCCCCTGGCGAATGCTTCCAGGCTGACGACCCGCGGCTTTGACTTTGGAGCCCAGTATGACGTTGGCCTTGGCTTTGCCGGCCTGCCGGATTCAAAGCTCAGCCTGCGAACCAATGTGACCTATCTGATGGACTATAACTTTGATGGTCAGGAATTTGCAGGCTTTGCCTCTGGTGACTTTGGAACGCTCCCGCATGTCAAGGCCAACACACGGCTGACATATTCAGGCGGGCCAATTTCAGCCACGCTGAACTGGCAGTATATTGGCCGGTCCCGCGACACATTGGGGGATATTACGGATCCAGCGAGTTTCACGCGAATCAAGGCGCAAAGCTACTTTGACCTGTCGACAACATTCAGGGTGAACAAGAATTTTGAGTTCTCGCTTGGTGTTCTCAATCTTCTCGACAATGACCCGCCGTCGGTCAATTCAGGCTTCACCGCAACAAATACGGATGAGACACTCTATGACATACAAGGGCGGCGCTTCTTTGCGGGGGCAACCGTCAAGTTCTGACCGTATGAACTGAAAGCATCTCAGGGCCGTCCTTCGGGGCGGCCCTTTTCTTATGTCCAGATCCGGTCGAACCGATCACCAAGAACGGTCAGCAATTCATATTGGGAAAGGCCCGATTGATTGGCGGCCTGTGGCAGGGCATAGTCGAGCGAGATCCAATCGCCTTCCGCCACGGTCGGGTCCTGGTCCACGCTGATCGCAACCAGATCCATCGACACCCGGCCGATCACGGGAAAACGGCCATCGGCTGCCGCGCCGCGGTTGGAAAAGCCCCTCAGATATCCATCCGCATACCCGATGTTGAGGATGGCGAGGTCCATTGGGCGCTCGGCCGTAAAGGTCGCGTTATAGCCAACGCTTTCCCCGGCCGCGATGCGACGTCTTTGGATCACTTGTGCCTGCGGGCGCACGACAGGGACGATGTGCCCCGCTGCCTCCCCGCGCGGGATGCCACCATAAAGCGCTAGGCCCGGCCGGGTGAGGTCAAAATGGTAATCGGGGCCCAGGCAGATGCCTGCGGAATTGGCCAGGCTCATCCGCCGTGCCCCGGTCCTTCCCGCCAGCGCCGCAAATGCTGCGCGCTGCCGCTCATTCTGGGCAGACGGTTCATCGGCTGAAGCAAGGTGGCTCATCAACGTATCGATGTTGAGCCCATCGAGCAGGCCATTGGCCACGTCTTCAACGGCAAGGCCAAGGCGGTTCATGCCGGTATCGACCATGACATCGCACGGTACCCCGCCCGTCTGTTTCCACCGTGCGACCTGTTCAGCGGTGTTCAGCGTCGGGCGCGCCGTGGCACTTCTGGCCGCCACCATGTCCACGTCGCGCACTCCGTGCAGCACCGAGAGGGACAGGCCATGTGCTGCCGCGCCAAGCGCCCGGACTTCGTCCCAGGTGGTCACGAAAAAATCCCGGCATCCTTCCCGCGCCAGCCGTTCCATCACGGGCCGCGCGCCAAGGCCATAGCCATCCGCCTTGATGGCCGCGCCGCAGGATGCCCTGCCGCTTTGCGCGGCCAGCCAGCGCCAGTTTGCAGCAAGGGCCGTGCCGTCCAGCGCGAGGCGAAGAGGGGATGTTCCGTTCATCCCGTGCGCGATAGAGTCTGGTGCGCGATCAGTCGAGTTCCTTGCCGCTGGTTTCGGGAAGGAACAGCGCCGCAACAACAAGTGCTACAGCCACAACACCCACCGTATACCAGAGCCCGGCGAAGGGATCCCCCGTTCGCGCCACGATATACT
>CAYSCC010000187.1:0-4356 GCA_964429375.1 uncultured Chakrabartia sp. | reverse complement strand
GGCCTATACTGCGGCCAAAGCCGCCGTCACGCACCTGACCAAGTCTGTTGCGATCCATTGCGCCACAAAAGGCTATGCCATTCGCTGCAATTCGATCCACCCCGGCGTTATTCACACGCCCATCCTCGACAAGGTGCTGGCACAAGTGCCGAACCCGGATGAGGTCTATGCGGGCTGGGTTTCAACGCATCCCATTGGCCGGATCGGGCGGCCGGAGGAGATTGCCGCGATGGCGCTCTATCTCGCTTCGGACGAGTCCGGCTTCACGACGGGTGGCGAATTCCGGGTTGATGGCGGCAGTTCGATATGAACCGCATTTCCTTTGCTTCGGGCATTGCGCCTGAATGCGGGCCGGTCGAAACGATTCAGGCAGCATCGGCCGGCGGGTTCGATGCGACAGGGCTCTGGGTGGACCCGGACGCATGGTCAGCGCAAACCACCCGAGATGCGCGACATGCGCTGGCCGACTCCGGGCTCGACCTGCTTGATGTGGAAGTCATCTGGATCAAGCCGGGGGACAATCTGGATGCGCACAGGGCGATCATCGACATTGGCGCGGACCTTGGTGCGAAGAATGTCCTGTGCGTCTCCTCCGATCCTGATTTCGGGAGAACCGCGGCGCACCTTGCGGCGCTGTGTGACCATGCCCGGCCGTCTGGCATGCGGGTTGCGCTTGAATTCGGCATCTTCACCGAGGTGAAATCCCTGAAGGCGGCACTCGGGATTCTCGATGCCGTGGCCCATCCTTTGCGCGCTTTGCTGGTGGACCCGATCCATGTTGATCGATCCGGGACGACAGCTGCCGAAATCGCGGCAGTGCCCGTCTCCCTGCTGCCCTATGCCCAGTTCTGCGATGCTCCGGCGGACCGGCCCGATCCTGCCGACTTTGCCGCCATCATCACGGATGCGGTAGATCTGCGGGCGCAATGCGGGGAAGGGGAGCTGCCCCTCCGCGATCTTTACCATGCCCTGCCAGCGGGCATTCCTCTGAGCATCGAGTTGCGGTCCCGCGCCCTGCGCGAAGGATTTCCCGATGCAAGGGACCGTGCAAGGGCAGTTGCAACGGCGACCCGGCGCTGGCTGGACTCGATCAACTGAATCCCGGAAATCGGCGCATATGCTGTCATCGACTCCTGTCGGTGCATCTGGTATCACGGCCGGAGTAATGGGGGGAGGGTGCAATGCTTCTTGGTCCCAAGATTGCGCTGATTTCAGCAGCGCTGTTTTCGCTGACAAGCTATTCGGGGTCTGCTGACGGCCCAATCTCGCGCGAAACTCTGCGCCAGCTCGATCCGAGCCGGATTGCGGGCTCGATTTGCGGGCAGCGCATGCGCGATGTCCGATCCCGGCTGAACTGGCTCAGGCTTGCCAATCTGGCAGCGGGCACTGTGCAGCCCGCCGATGCCCCTGTCCTGCTGATCGACGGCCTTGGCGATCCCGGATTCAAGATCAGTACAAGCAATCCCCTGGCGCAAAGATATTTCAATCAGGGCCTGATGCTGACCTATGGCTTCAACCATGCAGAAGCGATCCGGGCGTTTCGAGAAGCGCAGCGGCTGGATCCTGGCTGTGCGATGTGCTGGTGGGGCGAAGCCAATGCGCTCGGCCCCAACATCAATGCGCCGATGCTGCCCGGAACATCGGACAGGGCGCTGGAAGCCGTATCGCGCGCCGAGTCCCTTATGGCCGGGGCCACGGCCGAGGAACGGGCTCTGATCAGCGCGCAGAAACTGCGCTATTCCGCGCAGCCTGACGTCGATCGTCCCACGCTGGATCAGGCCTATGCCAAGGCTGTGATGGAGGTTGCGACGCAGTTTCCGCACAACAACACCATTGCCGTTCTGGCGGCGGAAGCGGAAATGGATGTCCGGCCATGGGATTATTGGGAGGCAGACCGGTCCACGCCCAAGGGGCGTATTGGCGATGCCGTACGACTTGTCGAAGGCGTGCTGGCGCGCGATCCCAACCATCCGCAGGCCGCCCACCTCTACATCCACCTGATGGAAAGCACTACGAATCCGGCCCGCGCAGAGCCTGCGGCGGACCGCCTCGTCTCTCTGGTGCCCGGATCAGGCCATCTCGTGCATATGCCGGCCCATCTCTATTATGTGGTGGGTCGGTTCAAGGACTCCATGCGGGTCAATATCGAAGCTGCACGGATCGACGAGTCGTTCCTGCTGACATCCGCAGACCGCGGAATTTACCGCTTTGGCTATTATCCTCACAATATTCATTTCATTGTCACATCTGCGCAGATGGCCGGCGATGCAGCCACCGCATTGAGAGAGGCCAGGCGCCTGCGCGGCGTGCTTGATGCGGATGCAACCGCAGCGACGCCTTGGGTGCAGCCAGTCGATGCGGCGCCGTTCCTCGCCTACGCCCAGTTCGCCAATCCGGCGGCCGTCCTTGCCCTGACGCCCCCGGATTCGCGGCTGCCCTATGTCACGGCCATGTGGCGCTATGCGCGGGCGACGGCCTACGCCCGTCTGCGCAATGACAGGGCCTTTGATCGTGAACTCGCGGAATTGCGGCGGATCCGCACGACCGGCGATTTCAAGGTCATGACGGACATGCTGGTGCCCGCACCGGATCTGCTGAGAATTGCCGAACTGATCGCGCTTGCGCGCAAGGACTATGCGCACAGGCGCTTTGCCGCGGCAGCAGAGCTTTATCGCCAGGCCGCCAGTATCGAAAAGGGGATCACCTATTATGAGCCTCCGTTCTGGTATTATCCGGTGCAGCAGTCCCTGGGCGCGGCGCTCTACCGGGCAGGGGACCTGATGGGGGCGCGTCAGGCCTTCATGAATGCCCTCGGCCAGTTCCCCAACAATGGCTGGGCGCTCTATGGCCTGGCAGAAACGAACCGGGCGCTGGGGGATCGGCCCTCAGAAGCAGCGGCGCGGGCTGCCTTTGGTCGCGCCTGGGTTGGCAATCCGCAGTGGATTTCGATGGACCGCATCTAGTCGGGCCTGATGGCCCACTGCGGGCTTGCGCAACCGGGCTGTGGTTTCTAGTCGGTGCTCCGAACCAATCGGAGCCAAATCATGCGCGCTTTCATTTTTCCCGGCCAAGGAAGCCAGTCTGTCGGAATGGGCAAGGCCTTGGCGGACGCGAGCCCCGTTGCGCGCGAAGTCTTTCAGGAAGTTGATGATGCTCTGGGCATGAACCTGTTCCGGCTCATGACGGATGGGCCCGAGGAACAGCTCACCCTCACGGAAAATGCCCAGCCGGCAATCATGGCCAATGCAATCGCAACTCTGCGTGTCCTTGAGAAAGAAGGGGGCGTCAGGCTTGCCGACAAGGCGCAGTTCGTAGCCGGCCACAGCCTGGGAGAATATTCCGCCCTGTGTGCAGCCGGGGCGCTTGACCTTTCGACAACAGCAAAACTCCTCAAGCTGCGTGGGCAGGCGATGCAGGCCGCCGTGCCCGTTGGCGTGGGCGCCATGGCGGCGCTTCTGGGGGCGGACACCGAAAAGGCGCAAGCCTTGGCCGATGCGGCAGCCCAAGGTGAGGTGTGTGCCCTCGCCAATGACAATGATCCGTCACAGGTCGTGATTTCCGGCCACCGTGGGGCGATCGAACGCGCGATCGAACTGGTCAAGGACCATGGCATCAAGCGGGGCGTTCTCCTGCCTGTTTCGGCGCCCTTTCACTGCCCGTTGATGCAACCGGCAGCGGACGCCATGGCGAGGGCTCTGGCCGAAGCATCCCTTCAGGCGCCCATCGTTGCGGTCTATGCAAACGTGACGGCCGCACCGGTGGCCGATGCTGATGCGATCAAAGCCCTTCTCGTCGAGCAAGTAACAGGTCGCGTGCGCTGGCGCGAGAGCATTGCTGCGATGTTTGACGCAGGAGTCCATGATTTCGTGGAATTCGGAGGTAAAGTCCTCTCGCCCATGGTGAAACGCTCGGCCCCCGACGCGAATGCGACAAGCGTGATCTCGATGGATGATATCGAAGCCTTGGTGAAAGGACTGTAACCATGTTTGATCTTTCAGGAATGACTGCGCTTGTAACGGGGGCTTCCGGCGGCATTGGCTCCGCAATTGCGGCAGCTCTTGCTGCCCAGGGCGCTCGGGTTGCCCTTTCTGGAACACGTGAGGATGCCCTGAAGGCCGTGGCGGCAGAGATTGGCGGATCTTGCATCATCCTTCCGTGTGATCTGTCCGATCCGACCGCTGTGGATGAGCTGGTTCCGCGTGCGGTCGAAGCCCTGGGCGGCCAGCTTGATATTCTGGTCAACAATGCAGGCATCACCCGCGACAACCTTGCGATGCGAATGAAGGATGAAGAGTGGGACACGGTGATCCGCGTCAATCTCGAGGCCGCTTTTCGCCTTGTGCGGGCGGCCTGCAA
>CAYSCC010000186.1:0-4395 GCA_964429375.1 uncultured Chakrabartia sp. | reverse complement strand
AACACCCATGGTGATCGGAATCTTGTCGACGTCGGGAAGCTGAACAATGGAAAAATAGCTGCGGTCATTCATGCGCAGGAAGGCGTGCAGGCCTCCAGGAACCCCGTGCATGTCAAAAAGTGCAACCAGCGGACAGCCCATCACCTCGGAGAAAAAGGCGATATGTTGCTTTATGTCTGCTGCCATGATCGCAATGTGGTGGATTCCGCTCGGCTGTTGCTGCGTCGTCGTCATAGAAGTGTTCCGTATCTTACTCTGGTCATTGACTGATGTTAGGTCGTTCCGCGTAAATCTGACTTGGAGTCGACAATGGACATCATCCGCGAACCCTATGGCTTTGTCCACGCAGATGCGGGGCGGCTGAAAGAAACATATGGCGGACCAGCCGGACAGGTGTTCGTGGAATGCATGCGCATCCGACCTTTGGGCCGTGACTGCAACACGGCAATTCTCTTCAGCCACCCGATCGGAGGGGGAAGTTTTCTTCCTCTTGTGACAGCCCTTGCCTATGCCGGGTACCACATCATCTATTGCAACCCGCGCTACAGAGGCAACGACACCGCACTGATAATGGAGAAGTGCGTGCTCGACCTCGGGGCATGCATTGCCGATCTCAAGAAGCGATTTGGCTATGAAAAGGTGGTTCTTGGCGGCTGGTCGGGAGGAGGTTCGCTCTCGCTCTTCTACCAGGATCAGGCTGTCAATCCGACGATCACCCAAACCCCCGCCGGCGATCCTGTCGACCTCAAGAATGCCGGATTGATCCCGGCTGATGCCATCCTGCTGCTTGCCGCGCATGTCAGCCGATCTGTCACAATGACGGAGTGGCTCGATCCGTCCATTCTTGACGAGGCCAGGCCATTCGATCGGGACCCTGAACTGGACATCTACGGCGCCGACTGTCCCCACGCGCCGCCCTACCCATCCGAATTCGTAGAACGTTTTCGCGCAGCCCAAATTGCCCGCAACCGCCGCATCACGAGCTGGGCCAAGGCTCAGCTGGCCGAAATCCGCGCCAGCAATGACCCCGATGCCGAACGATGCTTTGTCGTCCAGGGTACGATGTGCGATGTCCGCTGGCTTGATCCGGAACAGGACCGATCGGACCGCAAGCCGGGCACATGCTATCTGGGAGATCCCAGAATCGCAAACGATGGTCCGGTCGGGCTCGGCCGGTTCACGACATTGCGCTCATGGCTTTCGCAGTGGAGCTATGACGAAAGCCGGGCAGACGGGCTTGGAAATGCGTCACGCGTCTTCTGCCCGGTTCTGGTCATTTCAAATTCGGCAGACCTTGCCTGCACGCCCAGCCATGCAGAGCGCCTGTTCAACGCTCTGGCATCGCCGGACAAGGAGTTGCGAACAATCGCGGGCGCCGATCACTACTATATCGAGCGCCGCGATCTCTTACCTGTCGCCGTGACCGAAATCAGCGCCTGGCTGGACCGACACGGATTTTGAAGTCCCAGATTGCTCCCAGAAATAGGGCTTGCGTTTCCGGATGCCTGTGGCCTCCTCATTCAGCGTCGCAGCATCATAAAGCCGGCCGCCAATCATGACCTTGGCAATCTTGTCGCTATTGCGGATGTCCGAGGTCGGATCAGCATCGAGAACAACAAGATCGGCAAGCTTTCCGGCTTCCAGCGAGCCCACGTCTCGGTCGTAGCCAAGCGAACGGGCCGCATTGATCGTTCCTGCCGCCAGTGCTTCGATCGGGGACATGCCGCCTCGAACAAAAGACCAAAGCTCCCAATGCGCGGCGATCCCCGGCTCCTGACCATGAGCACCAATTGAGACCGGCACTCCAAGCTTGGCAAGCTTGTGGGCTTCGCGCGCATTGTCGTCGTCCACATAATCCTCTTCCGGAGCAATCTGACGCCGAGCATTGGCAGCATTGAGAATTCCGGCCGGCTCATGCTTTTGAAGCAAAGGATGCCGCCAGACTTCCGTATGGGCTCGCCAATAGGGATCGCCAGCCGGCCCCCCATAGGTAACGACAAGTGTTGGCGTGTACCCCGTCTTCGACTTCGAGAAGAACTGGAGGACGTCATCGTAGAACGTTGAAAGCGGGACATTATGCTCAATCGTCGTATTGCCATCAGCAATCAGGGTCATGTCGAACCCAAAGAGGGACCCACCCTCCGCAACTGAACGCATGCCTTCCTCTAGTGCAGCTGCAACAACCTGCTGGCGCTGTTCACGGCGCGGCTGGTTGTAGTTCTTGATGCTGTGTGCGCCCTGTGCCTTCAGCCGGCGCACATGCGCGCGGGCATCGTCCAGGCTATCGATTTGCGCATAAACATCGGGAGCCTTGGCTCCGTAAATGATTTCACCCGTCGAAAATGTGCGCGGGCCGACGATGAGTCCCGCACGCTGCATTTCAAGCGCCGGAAAGACCGTTGCAGCGCTGCTTGACGGATCATGCCTGGTCGTCACGCCCATCGCGAGATTGACCATGTCGGTCCAGTTCTGCTGGGGTGTCAGTTCATCAATGCCATAGGGGCCATGGGCATGGGCATCGACGAGCCCGGGAATGATCGTCTTGCCGCTGACATCAACGCTGACAGTCCCCGGCGGCACTGCGACTGATCCCCGCTTGCCAATCGCCTTGATCCTGTCCTGCTCGATCAGGATGACACCATCCTCGATCACGCCGCCATCCGCATTGGCCATTGTCACGATCCGGGCGCCGACCAGTGCCACGCTGCCCTTTGGTATGTCCCTGTCGATGGTCATGCTCAAGGAAACGCCCGTCTTGGGCGGCTCGAATTTCGCTGGCCTTGCTCCGTCTTCCGCAGGCGATCCCGCAAACAGCGCCGAACGATCCGCAGAAAACAGGGTTGGCCCCAATGCCCAATTGATTTCCCGGCCACCCTTGCTCCACTGAATATAGTCAGCGCCGTCACCACTGACCCGAGTGACGGGTAATGTGCCGCCTGAAGGCGAAACCCCAACGTTCTGAGGGCCAGGCAACATGGGCACGACGAAGGCTTCATAGTTCTGGCGAAACGCAAAATACTGTCCGTCAGGAGAAACTTCGAACGCGTTCGCCAATTCGCTTTCAGCGTGGATTCTCTTTGCCTCACCATTGAGATCCGTGCTGACCAGCCGCCTTTTGCCGTCTGCGCTCTCGTTCATGAAGACGCGATCATTGCTGCCAGCAAACTGGGGTCCACTCATGTCTTTGGCGATGCGGACCGGGTCACCTCCAGAGGCCGGGATTCTGTACACACCCGGCTCATCCGAGTTGCGAGACGCACTGAGAAATCCCCCCTGTCCTTTTTCGAACACAAGTGTCCGACCATCAGGAGAAAACCGGGGCCGGGAGTAGTGCCCACCCAGACGGGTCACTGTCCGTGCCGAACCCCCGTCCTTGCCAGCGATCCGGATCTGGCCAAGCCCCTCATCCGTCCAGGAAACATAGACGATGGACTTTCCGTCGCGGGACCAGGATGGATACGCTTCCATTGCACTTCCGTCCTTGGTCAGGCGCTTTGGCGCCCCACCCGAGATGTCCCTGATCCAGAGCTTGCCCAGAGTCTCGAATACAACGCTGCGACCGTCTGGGGACACGGCCACACCGCGCGGCATCTTGGTCTGGAACTGTTTCGGTGCCACCTCGATGGGCGGTCGTGGCGGATCGATCACGTCCCGCGTGTCTGCGACATGAAACGGAATGTCGGCAACTCGCCCTGATGACAGTTCGAGTGATCTGATCTTGCCGCCAGCCCAGAATATGATCCGCGAAGAATCCGGGGTCCAATCCATGTTGGGATAGACACCAGTGACGGCCCATGTCTCCTGCACATCCTGATCCAGGTTGTCATAGAGCTTGCGCTCTTCCCCTGTTTCAAGATCTTTCACATAGAGCTTTGATTTCGCCCGTTCGCGGCGGACGAAAGCAATCTTTTTCCCGTCTGGCGAGGGCGAGGGTCTTACGGATCCGCCCGCGCCCGTCACAATTGGTTCTATGTCGCCCGATTCGAGATCATAGCGCTCGATGTCGAACAACTGCGTGTTGGAATCCTGCGCATACTCGAAAGTGGCACCGGGCGTCACGTTCCGGGTGAAATAGACGTGCTTGCCGTCGGGCGCGAAAATTGGTTCGCCCAATTCCTTTTGATGCTGTTCGTTGGGCTTTTTGACGAGCACAACGCCATTGCCCCCGGACACATGGTAGAGCCAGACTTCCCCGGTTCCGAGCGAGCGTCCCGTCGTAAAATGCTTCTTGGCAACAATAAATCGCCCGTCCGGACTCCAACTTGGCTGATTCAGGAGTCTGAAGTCCTCTTTCGTGACTTGCCGCTTGTCCGAGCCGTCCACGTTCATCACCCAGATATTGTCGCCGCCGCCGCGATCGGAGGTAAAAGCAATCCTTTTGCCATCCGGCGAAAA
>CAYSCC010000185.1:0-4450 GCA_964429375.1 uncultured Chakrabartia sp. | reverse complement strand
TTGCGGATCTTCTGCTTTTTCTCCTTCCACGATATCGCGAGGAAGGAAAATCCTATGTGACCGTCGCCTTTGGCTGTACCGGAGGGAGACACAGATCGGTTCATATCACTGAATTCATGTCTACCCGGTTGCGTGACGCGGGATTTTCCCCCACCATAGTGCACCGAGATCTTGACCTTCCCGCGGATGACACATTCGAGGCAATGTCGGGACAGGGGCAAGAACAGACAGGTTTGCAGGCGAAAAATTCATGATCGGGTTGGTGTTGGTGACACATGGCCGTCTCGCGGTGGAATTCGTGACGGCAATGGAACATGTGGTGGGGCCTCAAGATGCCGTGGAGAGCATTTGCATCGGTCCTGATGATGACATGGAGGCACGGCGGGCTGATATCGCTGCGGCTGTTGCCCGTGTTGACCGTGGACGCGGTGTCATCATCCTTACGGATCTTTTCGGCGGCACTCCATCCAACCTGGCGATTTCGCTCATGGAATCCGGACGGATCGAAGTGATTGCAGGCGTGAATCTGCCCATGCTTATTCGGCTTGAAGGAGCCAGACGCACGATGAGCGTGGTTGCAGCCGTGGCTGCGGCGCGAGAGGCCGGGCGCAAGTATATTTCGGTCGCCTCGGAAGTCCTGGGTGAAGCCGCAGCATGAGCGCCATTGTCCGCAAGGTGCTGATCACGAACAAGCGCGGTCTGCATGCGCGCGCCAGCGCCAAGTTCGTCACGATGGCGAGCGGCATTGGCGCCAGGGTTGAAGTGGAAAAGGATGGCGCAACGGTTGTCGGCACCTCGATCATGGGGCTCATGATGCTGGGCGCGGCAATGGGTGACGAGATCACGATCAGCGCGGATGGCGAGGGAGCCGAGGCTGCTGTTAACTCTCTTGCTGAACTGGTTGAGGCCAAATTTCACGAGGCCGAGTGAGTGCACCGCGAAATCACCGGCTTTTCCAACCCCCTTGTCAAACAGGTCAGGGGCTTGAGAGACAAGAAGAACCGACGAGCGGAAGGCCTGTTTCTGGCAGAAGGTCTTCGCATTCTCGCTGAAGCGCTGGACGCCGGAATCCCGCCTAAAATGCTCTGGCATGCGGCAGACAGTGCGGCACACCCCCTCGTCCAGAAGCTGGCCAATGCGACCGAAGCTGCCGGAGGCGATGTTCTGGTGACTTCGACAGACATATTGTCCAAGCTTTCCGGCAAGGACAATCCCGGCGCGGTCATAGGCGTCTACCGCGAGATGCTTGCTTCGCTGGACTCGCTGGACCGGACGTCATCGGACATCTGGCTTGTAGCCGAGCGGCTGCGTGATCCCGGAAATCTCGGGACAATCCTCAGAACCGGCGACGCCGTGGGTGCTGGCGGCCTCATTCTGGTGGATGAGTGCACTGACCCATTTTCGGTCGAGGCTGTCCGGGCCAGCATGGGCGCCATATTCACGCAGAAGGTGGCAGTGGCGCGCTGGCAGGAATTTCAGGCCTGGCTGCGATCGGGCCCTGGACAGCTGGTAGGAACGAGCCTCAACACGTCAAATGATTATCAGGATCCCCGCTACGAGGCTCCGACCTTCCTGCTGATCGGCAATGAATCACAGGGGTTGCCGGAGGCATATGAAAGGGAATGCGACCTGCTGGTCAAAATTCCGATGCTCGGCAAGGCAGACAGCCTCAACGCTGCAATGGCAACCGCAGTGATGGCCTATGAGGTTCTGAACCAGCGGCGCCGACGCTAGGTCGTTTCACCACCCGAAACGAGCTTCACCAGTGGCCGGGTTGTCTGCTCCACGATGGGCAAGGCCTCGATTGCCTTTCCGCCTGTATCGATGCTCAGTTCCTCGAAGCGCTTCGCCTGCGTCAGCACTTGGGATTCGAGACTGCCGACAAGCGCGTTATAGGCGGACACCGCCGTATCCAGATTTTTGCCCATCCGCCCGACATGCCCACCCATGGTCGACAGGCGGGCATAAAGTTCCTTGCCAAGTTCCGCGATCTCCCGCGCCTGACCGGCCATCTTTTCCTGCTTCCAGACAGCTGAAACCGTCCGCGCAATGGCAATCAGGTTGGTTGGCGTGGCCAGCAGAACACGGCGCGCAAAGGCAAAATCCCAAAGGTCCGCATCCTGCTCAAGCGCAGCGGACAGAAAATGCTCACCCGGAACAAACATGATGACATAATCCGGCGTGTCGTCGAACTGATCTTGATAGGCCTTCTGGCCGAGCGCGTTCACATGCGCCTTCATGGCCGCCGCATGCGCAGCCAGGGCAGCCTGACGGACTGGATCTTCAAGGGCCTCAAACGCATCTTGATACGCGTTGAGCGAGACTTTCGCGTCGATCACGAGATTGCGTCCACCCGGCACGCGAATGATGACATCCGGGCGAAGCCGGCCGTCAGAGCCATCACGGCTGACTTCTGTCTGGAAGTCTGCATGTTCGGACAGCCCGCAGGTTTCAAGGACATTGCGCAACTGCTGCTCGCCCCATCGACCTCTCGCCTTTGGGGCATTGCGCAGGGAGTTCCCAAGCTTGGCTGCCTCGGCCCGGACAGACTCCTGCCCAACCCGCATGGATTCCATCAACCCCTGAAGGTTGCCATATGCCTCTGTTCGATCCTTTTCGACCTTTGCGACAGTTTCCTCATAACGCTGGAGCCGTTCATTCACGGGCTGAAGCAGCGATTTGAGGGCTTGGCCCGAATTCTCCTCGGATTGGCGAAACCGCTGTTCTGCGCGATCGAGAAACTGCTTCTGCGCTTCACCGAGCATCCGGTTTCCGACCTCCGCGAATTGGGCTGCCAAGGCGTCCCGGGCGTCACGCAACTCCTCCATGCGGGTATCAAAGGCAGACTGTTCCGCGCGCAGTTTCACAAGTTCCAGCTTTGCTGAATCGCGATCCGCAATCGCCGCTTCAAGATCACGAATTGCAGCCCTGAAATTCTCAAGATGCAGGTCTCGTTCAACCTTCATGGCCCCTGCGGCGCGACCACCGATCAACCAGCCGAACAACCCGCCGGCCATCAGTGCACCAAGACTCAGGATTACAACAAATGCGAAGCTCATGAGGCGGAACGTAGAAGGAACAAAACAAATAGGGAAGCGAAATTCTTGCAGTGGCGGATCCCTGCTCGGCGCGCAAACCCACGAGCGGCGTGCCGGACACTTGTTCAACCGAAAATATGGCTCCGTTTACCAATAATTGGGAATTATCGCTATAGCCAGCCGGGCGCCTTCAGACAGTCAGCACGAAAAATCCGCGGAATCCTGCATCCGCCGGGATTTGGCACGAATACTGCTTAGGTGTGTTCATCTTTGCCGGCGGAACAGGCTGGCCAATCGGAGGATTTGGATCGTGCAATTTTTTCGCTCATTTCTCGCAGACGAGAGAAATCTTTTCGGCGTCTGCGCTGCCCTCGGGCACGACTTCGGCTTCAACCCGTTGTTCCTGAGGCTCGCCTTCGGGGTTGCCCTCCTCTGGAACCCGGAGGCTGTGATCATAGCCTATGCGTGTGCAGGGCTGTTCGTCCTTGCATCACACTGGCTTTTCCCCGGTTCGCGTGAGCCGCAGCCTCGGCAATTGGAGGCCGCGGCCTGAAAGCCCGCACCTTATTCGGGGATAATTTCCCCGCTTCCACCGAATTCGGATGGAAAATCGCGGAGTTTTGGCAGACCGTCCTTCATTGGAAGGACGGTCTCTGCATAGTTGATGTGCACCCCTGCCTGAAATGACAGGCCGGGCAACGTCGCTGCGAACACGTCCATCAGCCCTAACGGGGGATGATTTGCCATCAGGTGACCACCGCATTTGACGCACTATTTGCGTTCGCTGAGGGGCGTTTTTGAAAATGTTGCAACATTTTCGGCACCGGACGTGACAGAAACCGAGTCCGGCTTCCACAATGTAAACGCGTTGACTGGTCCGCCCGACCAGGATCGGCACGATGAACAATGGAAATATCCCATGCCTTCTGGTTCACCTTCAGCTTCGATGGTGACTGCCCCGCAAAAGCAGCTTCCCTTGTATGCCATGATCAACCTCCCCTTCTTGATTCTGAATGGGAAAATCAGGCTGCGAGTCGTCGCGCCTTCTGCAATTTCTTAAGGACCATGTCGCGCTTCAGCTTCGACAAATGATCGATGAAGAGGATTCCTTCCAGATGGTCCATTTCATGCTGCAGACATGTCGCCAACATGTCATCGAGTTCCTGCTCATGGACCTTGCCTTCGCGATCGAGCCAGCGCGCGCGCACCAGAGCCGGGCGTTCCACATCGGCATATTGGTCAGGTACTGACAGGCAGCCTTCGTTATAGATGGAGGTCTCAACCGAAGACTCAAGAATTTCGGGATTGATAAAAACCCTCGGTTCCCGGATGGTTGCGCCAGTTTCTTCGTTCTTTTCCTGAAGATCCATGACGACCAGGCGCTTCGGCACCCCCACCTGGATTGCGGCAAG
>CAYSCC010000184.1:0-4456 GCA_964429375.1 uncultured Chakrabartia sp. | reverse complement strand
CGACAAAGTGAAACGATGGATGATCAAAGACATCCGTCGACTGAATATCTTCCAGCTGGCGCGCGTAACGGGAAAAGACCCCGGTGATGCGGGTGGCCAGCGGCGCGTCGATGAAAATGCTGGCACCGTTGAGGCGCCCCGCCGCAGCGAGCTGGGCCAGATCAAGGAGCAGCTCCTGCGTCCGTTCAAGTGCAAAGACCGGGATAATAAGGTTGCCACCCCGCGAAAGTGCTGCATCGACTTCCGTGGCCAGCAATTCCCTTCGCGCCTCGATGGTGACTGTCTCGCGTTCGCGATCGCCATAGGTGCTTTCGCAAAAGACATGGTCCAGACCGGCAGGAGACGCGGGATCTGCCTGGAACGTCTTGTGTTCCGGCCCAAGATCTCCGGAGAAGAGCAGGTGCGACCCGCCACATCTCAATGCGACGGACGCGGATCCGAGGATGTGGCCGGCATTCCAGAGAGTCGCTTCAAAGCCAGGGGCGGGCACAAAGGTCGAGTTCAGTTGTTGGACGCGGATCCGGCCCAGCGCGGCATTGGCATCGGCCATCGTGTAGATCGCCTGAATCGGCGGATCGCCAGCGCGATCATGCCGCCGATTGCGCCTTGCTGTTTCCTGTTCCTGCAGTCGCGCAGCATCGGCGAGCATGGGGGACAGGAGATCGGCAGTCTGTGCCGTTGTCCAGATCGGGCCCGAAAATCCGTTTTTGACAAGCTTTGGCAGCAAACCGCTGTGGTCAAGATGGGCGTGGGTCAGGATGACGGCATCAATCGACCGCGCATCATAGTCGGAGGCGGAGTGATTCAGGGTTTCCAATGTGCGTGAGCCTTGGAACATGCCACAGTCGACAAGAATGCGGTGCTCCCCGCATACGACTTCGTAGCACGATCCTGTGACTGTGCGTCCTGCTCCATGTATCGTCACGGTTGGCGTGTTCAATTGACTGTCCTTCATGTTCGCTCGCCCGAATGGAGCTTTTGCCTGTCGGGCGGAATTGGGAACTCTACTTAACTGAACCGGGCCAGATGTCCGGGATTGTCGCAGGCAAGGGCATTGGCTAACGCCCTATTGTCGATTGGCGTGGCGCTGGAAGAGGAAACAGACATGGCGAAAACAGTTCTGATCACTGGTGCTACGGCTGGGTTCGGGGCAGCGGCAGCTCGCCTGTTCGTGAACAGCGGCTGGAAAGCCATTCTGATCGGCCGTCGCGCTGACCGCATTGCAGCTATGGTAGAAGAGCTTGGTGCAGAATCGGCCTATGGCGCGGCGTTCGATATTCGCGACAGTGAAGCCATGGAGGCAGCGCTGGACGCCCTGCCGGCAGATTTTGCAGCTCCCGACCTTTTGATCAACAATGCCGGACTCGCCCTCGGGACAGCACCGGCCTTCAAGGCAGACCTTAACCAGTGGCGGCAAATGGTAGACACCAACATTACGGGATTGATGACAATCACGCACAAGCTGCTGCCGGCCCTGATCGAACGTCGGGGAGCCATCATCAACATCAGTTCTGTGGCCGCAACCTATCCCTATCCGGGGGGCAATACCTATGGCGGAACCAAGGCCTTTGTGCGGCAATTTTCGCTGGGCTTGCGGTCCGATCTCCACGGGACAGGTGTTCGCGTCACATCAATCGAACCGGGAATGGCTGAAACCGAGTTCACCCTGGTTCGAACGGGAGGGAACCAGGATGCATCTGATGCACTCTATCGTGGTGCGCAGCCGATGACGGCCGAAGACATTGCCGCAACCCTTTTCTGGGTCGCGACGTTGCCACCACATATCAACATCAATTCCCTTGAGCTGATGCCGGTCAGCCAGTCATGGGCAGGATTTCAGGTCGCCAGAACGGAGTCCTAACTTCCGCCGTTCGCCTTCAGCCAAGCAATCAGGTCTGCACGCTTCTGTGCATCCGGAATGCCTGCGAAGCTCATTTTGGTGCCGGGTACCAACGTCTGGGGCTTTTCCAGATAGGCGAAGATCTTGTCTTCATCCCAGACAATGCCCGAAGCCTTCAGCGCGGGCGAGTAGGTGTAGCCGGCAATCGTTCCTGCCGTGCGCCCCAAAACCTTGTGGAGCGACGGACCGATCATTGCCTTGCCTTCTTCCATGCTGTGGCAGGCCTTGCACTGGACGAATGCCGCCTCGCCTGCAGCCGCATTCCCGGTGAGACTTGCATAGGCAACAGGCGCGGGCGCTGCTTCGGTTGCCGTTTCGGACACATTTGACGCCGTACCTTCGCTGGCTTGGTCGGCGGGCTTGGAACAACCACTCGCGACGAGAAACGCTGAAACGGCAAGGCTGAGGGCGGGACGGAGGTTGATCATGCTTGGGTCCTACTCTTTAACTCGATACCCAGTCCGACTAGCCAGCCTTCGCGCGGTGCGCAACAGGTTTGCAAATGGCCGGGGGTGGCCGCTATGCATTGGCGATGAACGCAAATCTTTTTGCCCATATGGCGGCTGCCTTCGATATCGATCGGGAGGCTCCGGCCCTTGTTGACGCGAAGGACTCGGGCCCGAATTTTGGTGATCTGGACAGGCTTTCAGCCCGGTTCGCTTCGGCACTTCGCCGGCGCGGCATTGGCAGGGGGGACAGGGTCATCGTGCAGGTCGAGAAGAGCATCGAGGCTGTTGCACTCTACCTTGCCTGTCTGAGAACCGGCGCAATTTTCGTGCCGCTCAATACCGCCTACACACCATCGGAAGTTGACCATTTCGTGGAGGACGCCGAACCAAGGCTGGTCGTTTTGGCCAGCGACATGGCAGGGCCGAATGCCTCATTCTTGAGTGATGCGCTTGCGTCGGAGCCGGATGAGGGTGTTGTTCATTGTTCAGCAGACGACATTGCGTCGATCATCTACACGTCCGGGACAACGGGGCGCTCCAAGGGTGCGATGCTGAGCCATGGAAATCTCCTGTCCAACGCGCAGACGCTGATCGACATCTGGGGCCTCACCCGTAATGATGTTCTTATTCACGCGCTGCCAATCTTTCATGTGCACGGCCTGTTTGTTGCGCTTCACACTATGTTGCTGAACGGCGCAAAGACGATCTTTCTGCCAAGGTTCGATGTGTCTGAAGCCATCAGCCTGATGCCACGCGCAACAGTGTTGATGGGCGTACCAACCTTTTACACGCGCCTGCTTGCCGACACGTCCTTCGAGCGGGACGCGGCAAGGACGATGCGGCTGTTCATTTCAGGCTCTGCGCCCCTGCTTGCTGAAACGCACCACGCGTTCGAGGATCGGACGGGGATGCGCATCCTTGAACGCTATGGCATGACAGAGGCGGGCATGATCACGTCCAACCCGCTGGATGGCGAACGGATAGCCGGGACGGTTGGGATGCCGTTGCCTGGCGTTGAACTGCGAGTAGTCAATGCCGAAGGCGAGCCGCTCCCCGATGGCGAGCCGGGCGTGATTGAAATTCGGGGACCCAATGTTTTCAAGGGGTATTGGCGTAATCCTGAGAAGACGGCGGAGGACATTCGCCCTGACGGATGGTTTGTCACCGGTGATATTGGCACCCGGGATGCAGAGGGCCGCGTCACTATTGTCGGGCGAGCCAAGGACCTTATCATTTCGGGCGGATTCAACATCTACCCAAAGGAAATCGAAGAGGTCATCAACGCCGTTCCGGGTGTGATCGAGAGTGCGGTCATCGGTGTGCCGCACGCAGATCTTGGAGAAAGCGCAATTGCAGTGGTCGTCGGCGATGCAGTGCTGGAGCCGCTGATCAGTGAAGCCATTCAAGCCAATCTGGCCCGGTTCAAGCATCCCCGACGGCTGGAATTTGTCGCCGATCTGCCGCGAAATGCGATGGGCAAGGTGCAGAAGGCAGCATTGAGGCAGCAATATTCAGGTGGCTGACGTCGACCATGAAGCGTTGCTGGCACAAATCGACGCGAACGGGGTGCTGTCTGTGCGCGTGACCCCGGGTGCGCGATCTGCCCGCATCTCAGTCGAGGCCGGTGAGAGCTATTCGGTGCGTGTCTGGGTCACGTCACCACCTGAGAAGGGCAAGGCGAACAAGGCGGTTATTGCCTTGCTTGCAACGGAGCTGGGAATGCCGAAATCGGCGCTCTCGATCGTTCGCGGCGAAACGTCCCGAGACAAGCAGGTTCGCATCAGACGATAGGCAGCACACGCATCGCTGACCATCAAGGTAGCATATAGGTCACGCTTGCCTGGCCGATCGGCCTGTTCTCACGATCGGTCCATACCCGGACATCGAGCACAGCTGATCGCCGACCCAGCCTGAGCAGCCGTGCATCGGCCGTGATGAGCCCCGGACGGCACGGTCGCAGAAACTGGTAGTTGAGTGAACTTGTGACCGCCATGGCGACCGGGCCGATATGCGCGAGGACAAGGACATATGCGGCACTGTCTGTCAGTGCCATCTGCGTTGGGCCAGAGACGATTCCGCCAGGCCGAAGATGTCCTTCCCCAGTGTG
>CAYSCC010000183.1:0-4468 GCA_964429375.1 uncultured Chakrabartia sp. | reverse complement strand
GGCACCTTCGCCAATATCCGCATCAAGAACGAGATGGTGCCGGGCATTGAAGGCGGCATGTCGCGCTACGGCCAGGACATCATGCCCATCTATGATGCGGCGATGCGCCACAAGGCAGATGGCACCCCGCTGGTTGTGATCGCGGGCAAGGAATATGGCACGGGTTCAAGCCGCGACTGGGCAGCGAAGGGCACCAACCTGCTTGGCGTTCGCGCCGTGATCGTCGAAAGCTTCGAACGCATCCATCGCTCGAACCTTGTTGGCATGGGCGTGCTGCCCTTGCAGTTCAAGGATGGGGAAACCCGCACCTCGCTGGGGCTGACAGGCGATGACAGCTTCACGATCAAGGGCGTGGCAAGCCTCAAGCCGCGCCAGGATGTCGAAGTGGTCGTAACCCGCAAGGACGGATCATCGTTCAGCTTCACGGCCCTGTGCCGGATCGATACCGCGAATGAAGTCGAGTATTTCATGAACGGCGGCATCCTGCACTATGTGCTCAGAAAGCTGGCGGCCTGATCCTCGTTGAAGTCCTTGGCTGGGCAGGGGCAGTCCTGATCCTGTCTGCCTATGTGCTCCTGACGCTCGGGCGCATCGAGGCGCGGTCCGTTATCTATCAGGCGATGAACGTCGCGGGCTCCGCAGGGTTCATTGTCAATGGCGTGGCGAACCGGGCCTATCCGTCCGCTGCGCTGAACATCGTCTGGATGGGTATTGGGCTTTTCGCTTTATGGCAGATGCGCGCGGCACGCTGATCGATCTTTCGCACACGATCGAGCATGGCATGGTCACTTTCAAGGGCCTGCCGGGACCCATGATCTGCGACTTCTGGGAACGAGAGGCGTCTCGTGCCCAGTATGACGATGGCTCCAGTTTCCAGATCGGGCGGATCGACATGGTCGCCAATACCGGCACCTATCTGGACAGCCCGTTCCACCGCTTTGCTGAAGGTCGGGATCTGTCAGGCCTTGAGCTCTCGCAATTGGCCGAACTGGACGGCATCGTGGTCCGCCAGAATTTCGAGGCTGGATTGGCCATCGAAGCCAGCAGTCTTGCCGGGCTGGATGTCGCCGGCAAGGCTGTTCTTTTCCATACCGGATGGGACCGCTTCTGGCGTACCGAGCCCTATTTCGAGAACCACCCTTTCCTGACCGAAGGCGCAGCCCGGCTTCTTGCCGACACTGGAGCGGCGCTCGTCGGGATCGACAGCTATAACATTGATGATACGCGGACCCGTTCTCGCCCCGTCCACACGATATTGCTTGGCGCCGACATCCCGATAGTCGAGCATATGACGAATCTGCGGGCATTGCCGGACGCCGGCTTCCGCTTCTGTGCCGTGCCGCCCAAAATCAGGGGCTTCGGGACTTTCCCGGTGCGCGCCTTCGCGATCAGCGCGCGCTGAACGGGATTTCGCCAGTCACCTGGTGTCCGTCCGCGCCGGTCGCACGCCATTTGAGGACATAGCCGCCAACGGGCAGGACCTGCTTGAGGAGCAGGGTCACGGTCTTGCCGTCGGCACTCATTTGGGAGCGATGCCCCGAAATCTTCATCGGCGGATGATCCGTCATGCCCGGCATGCTGACCATTACCAGTTCCGACTTGAATTGGCTGACGATGGGCTTCTCGTTGAAAGTCAGGGCAATGCGCACCGGCTTTGCGACCGTCGCATTCGCTGCTGGAGCCGACTTTGTCAAAGCAATATGGGCCAAGGCGGGCGCCGAAAATGTGAGGGCCAGTCCCATGAAGGACGCGAAAACGAAACGGGGCATGCCATCTCCAGTCAGGGCAGGTAGATCTTGCCGCTAGATGGGGCCGCAGCACCCATTCTTCCAGAGCGGGGGAAAAAAAGGTGAAACTTTCATGGCATTGGCAGCGAAGCTCTCCATATAGAGGCAAACCCGCCTGGCATCATGGTACATGATAATGCGTCCATCTGCTGTTGACCGTCGCACGCTCCTTCGCGGGGCGGCCCTTGGCGCGGGCAGCCTTGCCCTGCCGGGCCTGTTCCCCGCATGGGCAACAAGTGGCACTGCCGGCGTCCTGGGGACGCGCGACACGCTCAGCGGTGATGCCATCACCCTGTCCGTTGGCGCGGTGCATGCCATGATCGGAGGAAGGCCAGGGCATGGCTTTGCGGTGAACGGAACAATCCCGGGGCCGATCATCCGGCTCAGGGAAGGCCAAAAGGTCCGGATTGCCGTTTCAAACAATCTCGCAGAAGATACCTCAATCCACTGGCATGGCCTCCTGCTGCCGTTCGACATGGATGGTGTGCCGGGGATCAGCTTTCCCGGAATCGCTCCGGGAGAGACGTTCGTCTATGAATTCGATGTCCGCCAGTCGGGCACCTACTGGTACCACAGCCATTCCCACATGCAGGAAACAATGGGCCAGTATGGCGCCATCATCATTGATCCCGAAGGGCCTGATCCGGTCGCCTATGACCGCGAGCATGTCATTGTGCTGTCCGACTGGAGTTCGATGCACGCCATGGAGCAGATGCGCAAGCTGAAGGCGATGGGCGGCTATTTCAACATGAACCGGCAAACGCTGGCGGGTCGGCTGAAGGGGAAAGACCAACCGGCCGGGGAACGTCGCATGTGGTCGCGGATGCGAATGGATCCGACCGACATTTCAGATGTGACGGGCACGACATACACGTATCTTGCCAATGCGCATGCGACTTCGGACAACTGGACCGGGCTTTTCACACCGGGAGAACGCGTGCGGCTGCGGATCATCAACGCCTCATCCATGACGAATTTCAACCTGCGGCTGCCCGAGCTGCCCATGACGGTCGTGGCCGCCGATGGCCAGAATATAAGGCCGGTCGAAACGGATGAGCTGCAGATCGCCATTGCGGAAACCTATGACGTGATCGTCTCCCCGGGGGACGATCGCGCCTATGGCCTCATTGCGGAATCCATCGACCGGTCCGGCCTGTGCCGCGCGACACTCGCGCCGCGCATGGGCATGGTTGCCGAGGTTCCGCCGTTGTGCGCCCGACCGCTTCTGACCATGAAGGATATGGGCATGGATCATTCTTCTGCAGGTCAGGGCAGCGCGGATCACGGCGCAATGAATCATGCTGCCATGGGCCACGCCGCGTCCGGGCATGACATGGGGTCGATGAAGATGCTCGATCCATCGGTCGCGCCGCAAGTGAAGATGGGCCCGGGCGTGGCTTCACTTTCTGCGATGCCCACGGACCGCACGGGCGAGAGGCCCACTGGACTTGAGCAGGTCGAACATCGCGTGCTCACCTATCGCGATCTGCAATCGCTTGCCCCGAACCCGGACGCGCGCAAGCCGTCGCGCGAGATTGACCTTCATCTGACCGCGAACATGGAACGCTATATGTGGTCCTTTGACGGAGTGAAACTCAGTGACGGGGCAGAGCCTATCGCGTTTCGGCACAATGAGCGGGTCAGGCTCAATCTGATCAATGACACGATGATGCCGCATCCCATCCACCTGCACGGCCATTTCTTTGAACTTGTCGTGGGGGAAGAGGGGAATCGGCCCCTGAAGCACACTGTGAATGTGCTTCCCGGTGGCAAGGTGTCGCTTGATGTGACGGCGGACGCGCTGGGCGATTGGGCCTTTCACTGCCACATGATGCTGCACATGATGTCGGGCATGTTCCGTGTAGTAACGGTCCGGCGGGACAGCGAGCTGGCATGATGCGGCCTGTGTGGCTTTGCCTTGTTCTTGCGCTGGCCTCACCCGCGCAGGCTCAGGCTGATCTACCGGATAGCGAGATCGGCGATACGCCGGCGCCCGCGCCGCCTTCTGATCATGCGGCTGACGCGATCTTCGGGCCGGAGAAAATGGCGGCTGCGCGCGCAGTCCTTCGACGCGATGCGGGCAGGATGACAGCCTATTCCGTGCTGTTCAACCTTGCCGAATATCGCGTGCAGAAAGGCCGGGATGCCTATCGCTGGGAAGGTGAAGCCTGGATTGGCGGCGACATCAATCGCTTTGTCCTGAAAACCGAAGGCGAAGGCACGGTTGGCCATGGAGTTGAAACGGCGGAGGTCCGAGCACTCTATTCCCGCGCAATCGATCCCTGGTTCAACCTGCAGGCAGGTGTGCGGCATGACTTCGAGCCGGGCCGGGCCGCCAATTACGCAACCGTAGGCATTGAAGGGCTTGCACCCTATTTCATCCGTGTCGAAGGCGCGCTGTTCCTGTCAGACAGGGGCAACGTCCTGGCGCGGCTTGAAACATCCTATGATGAACGCATCACGCAAAGGCTTATCCTGCAACCGCGGGCCGAACTGAATTTTGCAGCCCAGGACGTTCGGGCCAACCGCATCGGGTCCGGTCTTTCGGAAGTCGAACTCGGCCTGCGCCTCCGCTACGAGATCCGGCGCGAATTTGCCCCTTATATCGGGATTTCGTGGGAGGGCAGGACAGGGGACAGCGCCCGGTTTGAAAGCAAATGTAATCCCCCATCGGAAATCCA
>CAYSCC010000182.1:0-4500 GCA_964429375.1 uncultured Chakrabartia sp. | reverse complement strand
AGTTCTTGAGATCACGGATGCGCAAGTCGTCTTTCATGATGACGAGTGTGTGCGAGCAGAAGGCCACATGATGATGCAGATCAAAAGCGGCTTTGGCGGGCAGCGGCTCTCCGGCTCCTTGCGGTGCAGCGGCGCCATGCTCGCTGCCGATCTGGTGAGTCAGTCAGCGATGCAAAGGCTCTCGCTTCGATTTCCGACCCCGGTTCGCTATCAGGCCCTGCTGACTGTAAAGGCCAGTGACAACCTTCAGGCCGTCGCCCTGACGGCGGCAGGCTTTCGCGAGACGCCCGTCGGCCATGTCATGAAACTTGCCGGCACACTTTAATTTTCAAGTGCGAAGACAAGTCCGGCGTGTGCCTGCAATCGGTCGATCAATGGTGCTGCCATGATTGCTCCCGGCGTCACAACCCCTCCGGCTGTATCCGTGTCGAGCAGCGTCATCGCACTTTCCGCAATCATCTTGCTGGTTGATCCATAGCCGGGATCCTTGTCTCCCTTGACCGAGGCCCGAATGCTTCGTCCGTCCGGGTATTCGCCGATGAAGAGAATGTCATAGAATCCCGCCGCTCTTTCCTCGGCACTTGGGCCTTCGCCCGGTTTCGGTTGGGGGCCATCGCCAAACGGGTTCGCGCTCTTGAGGGCGGTGGCAATCCCTTCGGCAATCGCCTTTCCTGCATCGCCAATGGTTGTCATCATCATTTCGTCATACGTGAAGTCCTTGCCATAGGGATGGCCGAGCAGGAAGTTGCTGCGATGGACATTCTTGGTGTTGATTGGCGCCATGACAAATGGCGCCGCCCAGGCTCCAGCGGCGCTGTCATACTCTGGAATCATGCCACTTGGCTGGGATGGGCCCTCGAAGCCGGGCGTCAGTGCAAACGGGCTGCGGAGCAGGCCGACAATGCTCAAGTCTTTGGCGGCAGCCTTCATGGTTTCGGTGAGGCTGGCAATTGTACCGCCAGAAGCGCCGCCCTGCATCTTGCGAACGCGGCCTTTGACTCGGGGTGCCGGCGCCCCATTCTGTCGAATGGCTTCTTGCTGGAGGAACCAGACGCCCAAATCGAAGGGAATGGAATCGAAGCCGCAGGAAAACACAATGCGTGCGCCTGATTTCTTGGCGGTTGCATCATGGGCGTCAATCATTTGCCGCATCCACGCCGGCTCGCCGCACAGATCAACATAGTCGGTGCCGGTTTCAGCGCAGGCCCTGACGAGTTCAGGACCATAGAGCTGATATGGCCCGACCGTCGTGATAATGACGCGGGCGCGGTTGCACATGGCGGTGAGTGACTCGGGCTGGCTCGCGTCTGCTTCCACCAGCGGCGTATCCTTTGGCGCGCCAATCAGGTCGCGGACCTCGGCAAGCTTGACCGCGCTCCGGCCAGCCATCGCCCATCGCTTGATGCCGCGGCTCGCCAGATATTCCGCCACAAGGCGGCCAGTGAAACCGCTCGCACCATAGACGATGATGTCAAACTCTGCCTTTGCCTTGGCCATCCTGCTTCTCCTTGATTCAATTCCTGGGGGACTTCAACCCTGTTCGAAAGGCCGGGGTTCCCATAACTCGATCTTGCGTCCTTCGGGATCCATGATGTGTGCAAATCGGCCATTTGCCTCATCTGGGAAGGTCTTGACCGGGTGTACGCCATGTTCCGCGCATCTGGCCAGCATTCCGTCCAGATCATCGACCATAAAATTGAACATGAAAGTCTCGCTCGAGGGCGCAAAATAGTCCGTATCCAGCTTGAATGGCGAAAAGACCGTACCGGCTCCCGGCTGCGTCATGGCCACCTCCGGGTCAAAAAAGGTTCCGCCCCAGCTGTCGAATTCCAGACCGAGAACACGGGCATACCAGTCTTGCAATGTGGCTGGATTCCCCGACTTGAAGAAAAGTCCGCCCAACCCCAGGACGCGCGCCATCACACCCTCCCTACCGCTGCTTCAGGCCAAGGCTATCCACCCGGGGACTTGCGCACAAGGCTTCGGGCCGGATTTTCCCAGGATAGGCGCGAGGCGCTATTTCACCGTTCCATAGAACATCACCCGACCGCCAGAGCCGGGCGCAATCGCCTGTGCAAACTTCCAGCGGACATGTGTCACGTCTCCGGCCAATGCGGGTCGTGTCGTCCCGTCCTTTCGCGCAACTTTCAAGGTTCCAAGCGCACCGTAGGTCTTCCCGCCATCGACCGACACAACGGCCCAGGACTGTTCAACGCCGGTGAAAGAAACAGCACCGGGGATGGGGTTGTTGATGACGAAATCGGCAGCAGGCTTCTGGCCGTTGTTCTTGTATTCGAGCATCACCACCAGTGCCTCGCCGGGCAAAACGCGCTCCGGCGCAAAGAGTTGGTTCTTCCTGTTGCCTTGTGAATCGGTCACGGCACGCACGACATAGACCATGCTCTTGAGTTCAACCGCCTGCTGTGACTGCGCCACCGCCTGCTGCGGGGCAATGAATAGGAGCGCAAGCGAAAGAAACATCCTGGTCACAGCCATCCTCCGTCTCGGTCCGGGGCTCACAGTCGGGGCAGCGTTACGCCGCGCTGTCCCATATATTTGCCGGCCCGGTCGGCATAACTCGTTTCGCACGGCTCATTGCCTTTGAGAAACAGGAACTGACAGGCGCCTTCATTGGCATAGATTCTGGCTGGGAGCGGCGTCGTGTTCGAGAACTCCAAAGTGACATGGCCCTCCCAGCCCGGCTCCAGCGGCGTTACGTTCACAATGATCCCGCAGCGCGCATAGGTGGATTTGCCGAGGCAGATCACGAGGACATCTCTGGGCACACGGAAATATTCGACCGTTCGCGCGAGGGCAAAGCTGTTGGGAGGAATCACGCAAACGTCTGTCTTGCGATCAACGAAACTGTTCTGATCGAAATTCTTTGGATCGACGATGGCACTGTCGACGTTTGTGAAAATCTTGAACTCGTCGGCAACGCGCGCGTCATAACCATAGGATGAAAGTCCGTAGCTGATGCAGTCATCCCGCCTCTGGCTCTCGACGAACGGTTCGATCATGCCGTTCTCCATGGCCTGCTGGCGAATCCATTTGTCCGAAAGTATCGACATCAGTCATCCTGTACCGCGCCCAGATCGCTTGGGCCAAAGGGAAGGGGCAAAAGGTCGGAAAGGAGATACTTTTCGACCACCGAAAGGTCGGCCGATGCGCAATGAACGATGATGTCGCAGAGCGCAAGCTGGGCAGCCTCAGTCATGAGCTGGCGGCAACGTCCGCATGGCCTGACGGGCGCCGAGCCTTGGAGTTCCTGTTGGTCTAAGCGGCCGCCAATGATCGCAATTTCGCGGATCTGCAGCAATTTGCCCTGTGCGTTGACGGCCGCCAGCGCCCCCGCCTCTGCGCACAGCGACAGGCCATAACTTGCGTTCTCGAAATTGCAGCCAGTCACGATCGAGCCATCGGCCAGCAGGACGGCCGCACCAACGGCAAATCGCGAATAGGGGGCGTAGGCGTTGCCCGCTGCGCGTCTGGCTGCGTGGATCAGGGCTTGCGTCATTATGGCCTGAGAACATCCCAATCGACAGAACCCTCTATTCCATCAACATGGCGTCGTGGGTTGGCTTGCCACATGACCCAGGGTCGGCCGCCATAGGCAGGCTCCAGTCCAGCGCGTCTGAGCCAGAGAGGCCGGTCAATGGCCTCGCTGATGCGATACTGGTCTTCGAATTCTCGTGTCATGTAGAGAATCATGGGCCGTTCGCTATGGGCTTCTGCCATGCGAATGAACGTCGCCAGTTCGGTGATCAGAGCTTGCCTGGGCGGACGGGCGGGGCAGGCCTCATCGAATTCCAGGTCAAGGGCATGCGGCAATGCTTCTGCTTCTCGCGGGACGAGTGCGATAAAGTTGGTCGCTTGATCCTTCCCGCTCTTGCACAGGCTGTAGACATGATAGGCCCCGCGCTTGATGTCGGCAGCTGCACTTTCTGTCCAGTTCATGGCAAATCGCTCATCGCGCTTGTCGGCGCCTTGACTGGCACGGACATAGGCAAAATCGACGCCGGCTGATCGTGCTGCCTTCCAGTCGATCAGCCCCTGTTCTTGTGAAACGTCTATGCCCTGTGTCGGGAAGTCCGAACGTCCTGGGGCCCACTGCGTTGCGATACGCCAGGCAAGGCCGGCGACAAAGGCAGCGCCAAGCACAATCAAGAGGAGCTTGCGGGCCATCCTATCCCTTGATGTGGAGAACGCATATCAGCGTGAAGAGTCGGCGTGCAGTGTCGAAGTCCACGTCGATCTTTCCGGCCAGCCGTTCCTTGAGCATCTCGGAGGCTTCGTTATGGATCGCGCGGCGCGCCATGTCGACCGTTTCAATCTGCTGCGGGGTCGATTGCTTGACGGCCTGGAAATAGCTGTCGCAGATGGCGAAATATTCCCGAATGGGCCTCTGGAACCTGCCGAGTGCGAGAATGACGGATTCAAGATGGGACTGGTCTTCGCGAAAAATGTCGAAAACTAGCCGCCCTTCCTCCACACGCAACG
>CAYSCC010000181.1:0-4509 GCA_964429375.1 uncultured Chakrabartia sp. | reverse complement strand
AAGCCAGGTGCGCCGCTGGTCATTGAGCCACGGATGCGCGAGTCCTCCGAACGGATCCAGTTGCCTGGCCCCAAGGACAAAAAGGACAGGAAGTGATCGCCGAATCCAGTGACGACGCCGTTGCGCTGTCGCCCAGTCTCCCGGCGATTTCATACAGCTTTGCCCGCCGGCATGGTGTTGTGCTGCGAATCGAAGGTGAAGGGGTTCTGGCGAGCCTGCGGGACGGCGCTGATCCAATGATCCTGATTGAAGTGAAGCGCCATGTCGACGGCAAGCTGGGCGTGGAGCAGGTGTCTGAGGCTGTCTTCGATCAGCTGTTGTCCGAAACCTATGCCATGAATGGCGATGCTGCGGCTGCTGCTGCGGACACGCTCCGCAGCGGGAGTGATCTGGATCTGATCGCAAGCGGGATTCCGACAGCAGAGGACCTGCTCGACAGTGCTGATGATGCTCCAGCCATCCGGCTCATCAATGGAATCCTTGCCGATGCGGTGCGGCAGGGCGTGTCGGATATTCACGTCGAACCATATGAAACGGCCCTTGTCGTGAGGATGAGGATCGATGGTGTCCTGCGTGAAACCTTGCGGATGTCGCCGCATGTTGCTCCCGTTCTGGTCAGCCGGATCAAGGTCATGGCACGGCTCGATATTGCTGAACGGCGTGTGCCTCAGGATGGCCGGATCGGGATGACCCTTGGCGGCAAGACCCTTGATGTGCGCGTCTCGACCTTGCCGTCGCGCATGGGTGAACGGGTCGTCCTGCGCATTCTTGACAAGGACAATGCCGGAATCGGCCTTGATCAGCTTGGCATGGGACCGGAAGTCAATGCCTTGCTGCGCGGAGCACTGGCCGAACCGAACGGCATCGTGCTTGTGACGGGGCCGACAGGATCGGGAAAGACCACAACCCTCTATGCGGGGTTAAGACTCCTGAATGATGGGTCTCGCAATATCCTGACCGTTGAGGACCCCGTTGAATATGCCGTCGATGGCGTAGGGCAAACGCAGGTCAATGCGAAAGTTGGCCTGACGTTTGCGGCCGGTTTGCGGGCGATCCTCCGGCAGGATCCTGATATTGTGATGGTCGGCGAAATTCGCGATCGCGAGACAGCAGAAATTGCCGTGCAGGCGTCACTCACTGGCCATCTGGTGCTATCCACTGTTCATACCAACAATGCGGCCGGAGCGATTACCCGGCTTCGCGACATGCGGATCGAGCCTTTCCTCCTGGCATCGACGCTGCGTGCAGTAATAGCCCAACGACTTGTGCGGAGGCTTTGCCCGGCCTGTCGCCGGCCGGAGATCGCAAGTGCATCAGTCAGGGCCTTGCTTCGCCTCGATGCCGCTGCAACCATCTACGAACCAAGCGGTTGCGCAATCTGCAACGGAACCGGCTTCAAGGGCCGAATTGGCGTATTCGAAGCCATTCGTGTCGACGACACGGTGCGGCAGCTGATTCATGACGGTGGCGACGAAGCGGCAATCGCCCGCCATGCCTTTCGCAACAACGAGGACCTGGCCTCTGCGGTGCGCGCGCTCGTGATTGATGGGCATACTACGCCGGAAGAAGCTGTGCGGATCACGCGACGGGATTCAAGCGACGAGCAGCGCACGAACCAGTCTGGCAGCCGCAGGGAGATAGAAGGGCGACGGGCCGAGGATCGATCCAGAAGCACGGATTGGGGCGATGACACAATTTGACTATGTTGCCCTCGACGTGGCGGGTCGCGAAAGGCGCGGAAGGATGCCGGCCGAGACGGTTGACGAGGTTCGCCAGAAGCTGGTCGCAAAGAAGCTCTATGTTGTCAGCATTGATGAAGGCGCGGCACGTGCTGCCGCCGGTGCCCCGCTTCTCTCAATTGGACCGGCCCGGCTGAGTGCAAAGGAACTGACACTCTTTACCCGCCAGCTTGCGACACTGGTTCGGGTCAGCCCCATGGAGGAATCCCTAAGGACGATTGCCCGCCAAACCGAAAGCCAGAAGGCCCGGACTGTAATCGAGACCGTGCATGGCGGCGTTCTCGAAGGACGAAGCCTGGGTGAGGCTATGCAGCGGGAGGCAAAGAGCTTCCCCCACCTCTACCGCGCGATGGTTGCCGCTGGAGAGAGCGCAGGGTCTCTTCCAGTCATTCTTGATCGGCTCGCAGACCTGCAGGAACGGCAGGCACAAGTGCGGTCGAAGCTCTTTGCTGCCTTGGCGTATCCGCTTGTCCTCGCGATCGTGGCCATGTTCGTTGTCGGGGCCCTGATGGTTTATGTTGTCCCCAAGGTGGTCGAACAGTTTGATACCGTCGGGCAGCAGCTTCCCCTCCTCACGCGGATTGTGATTGGCATATCCGGCCTGCTCGCCACATGGTGGTGGGCAATGCTGTTGGTGGCCGCAGGCGTGGGATTCCTGGGATGGCGGCTGTTGCAGGATCCCGCGCGGCGGCTGGCATTCGATCTCTGGCTGTTGCGGCTCCCGCTGCTTGGCCGGCTCATTCGCGATCTTCATGCGGCACGCCTTGCGCGGACCCTATCCACAATGGTCGCGAGCCGTCTGCCACTCATCGAAGGACTCGCGCTGACATCTCGGACCGTGCGCAACCATGCCCTGCGACAGGCCAGCGAACAGATGGTCGAGGCGATCCGCGGAGGCGGCAGCCTTTCCGCTGCTCTTCGCCGGACCGGTCTTTTTCCGCCTTTGCTCGTCTATCTGACGGCCTCAGGAGAATCGTCGGGACAGCTTGACGCCATGCTCGAGCGTGCCGCCGATTATCTCGAGCGCGAATTCGATGGCTTTACGGCAGCCGCACTTGCCATGCTGGAACCAGCAATCATTGTCATCATGGGAGCTATCGTTGCGGCTATCGTTCTTTCGATTCTGCTCCCCATCTTGCAACTCGAATCCCTGGCCGGAGTTTAGGAATGACTGAGAACGACGAAACTTTCTTGCCGCAGGACCACGCCACGGAAAATGGCTTCACGCTTGTTGAACTCATGGTTGTGCTGGTCATTCTCGGGCTCCTGGCAACGGTCGTCGCGTTCAACGTGCTGCCTGCCCTCTCGAAAGGGACGACCGAAAAGGCCAAGATCGACATTTCCACCCTCGATCAGGGTCTTGAGATGTACAAGCTCCAGAACCTCAGATACCCCGATCCCGGAGAAGGCTTGCAGGCGCTGGTGGACAAGGGCGTGATCAAGAAGCTGCCCAAGGACCCTTGGGGGCGGCCGTATCGCTATGCCATGCCTGGCCAGCATGGAGATGCAGACATCTATTCGCTTGGGGCTGACGGAGCCGAAGGCGGCGAGGGAGAGAATGCCGATATCGGCAACTGGCAATAACGCGCCAGCTTGGCGCCCCTGCCGTGCAGGACATGCTTCTGGCAACGGATTCACGTTGATCGAGCTGCTGGTCGCGCTCACGATCCTTGGCCTTATGTCGGCCGTTGTCGTGTTTGCCTTGCCAGATCCTCAAGGCCGCCTTCTGGATGAAGCGGAACGGTTTGCGTCCCGAGCTGCGGCGGCCCGGGATACCGCAATCGTGTCTGCCCGGACAACAAGGATGGCTGTCGATTCCAATGGATATGCATTTGCCCAAAGACGCGATGGTCGCTGGCAGGGCATTGCCAGCAAACCGCTTGCACCCGCGCGCTGGGCGACAGGAACAAGCGCGACAAAGGCCGAGGTCGAATTTGATCCGACCGGGCTTGCTGCACCGGAAGCACGAATCCTTGTCCGGCGTGGTGATGAGAGCATTGCCGTTGACATTGGCGCGGATGGAGCCGTCCATGTCGCGAAATAGATCGATCAATATGGCCTCCGAAGCGGGCTTCACGCTGGTCGAGATGATGGTTGCGCTCGCGATATTTAGTCTGGTCGCCTTGACGCTGCTGAAGCTCGAAGGGACGATCATCCGGAACTCGGGGGAGATTTCCACTCAGGCACTGGCGCAGGTCGTAGCGCACAATATGGCTGTTGAGGCCCTGACCAACCCGAGAACGCCATCGCTTGGGCAGGAAGAGGGCGTTGTCGACAATGGCGGGCAACTCTGGAACTGGAGAAGGACAACGGCACTGACGGCAGACCCCCGCCTCGTCAGGATAGATATTGCGATTGGCGATGCCAAAGGACGGCCTGCAGCTGCCCTGTCACTGGCAAGGGCAGCGCGATGAACGCCAGATCCAGCGGATTCACACTGGTCGAGGTGGTCGTCGCGCTCTTCATCTTTGCCATGCTTGCAGCAGCAGGGGTCGGCCTCCTGTCATCAACAGTCAGATCTCAGGCTGCGTCTGCAGCCAGACTTGCCGACGTTTCAAGCGAACGTCGGTTGTCTGCCCTCCTGATCAGCGACCTCGGCCAGGCCGTTCCGCGCGTTTCAAGGGACGAGACTGGCAGGCCGCGTCCCGCCTTCGCGGCCAATCAGGGCAATCTTCTGTTTGCCTTTGTGCGGGGCGGGCCCAAGCCACAGCATGTCGAGATCCGTCTGGAAAGGGATGCGCTTGTTCGCGTTGCCGCCCCATTTGTCGAT
>CAYSCC010000180.1:0-4509 GCA_964429375.1 uncultured Chakrabartia sp. | reverse complement strand
GGCGACCGCGCTCGTCGAGCGCGGCCTGATCACGCAACGCCGGAATCCGGGTGACGGCCGGTCCCATTTCCTTTCGCTGACCCCGGACGGTCGCAGTCTCCATGCTGAAATCGCACCCCAGGCCTTGGCGCTTGAGGAGCAGTTGCTCCTGGGCTTCACTCAAGCCGAGCGCACGCAGCTGGACAGGCTCCTGCGTCGAATCGAGGACGCCGCGCGCGGCGACACTCCGCATGGCTGAGACCTGGCGTGGCCCGGCACCGCGCTGTTCCATGGGGGCTTCCTGTCCTGACATGTTGGCATGGGCCCGATGTTGACCTGTATATTTGCCTTGACGCAAACGTAAAGTTGCGCTTCGACAATGCGCTGTCATCATCCGAAAGAGGAATTGCCACAGTGTCGCTCGATGCCCTTGCCCGCACGGCTTACAACGAAGATCATGAATCGTTTCGGCAGACTGTGCGCCAGTTCATGCTGAAGGAAGTTGCGCCGAACGCGGCCAAGTGGGACGAAGAGGGAATTGTTCCAAAGGCGCTTTGGCCGAAGGCCGGCGCACTTGGCCTGCTGTGCCCGACCGTTCCTGAGGAATATGGCGGATTGGGGCTCGACTTTGGCTATAATGCAATTGTCGATGAAGAGGCAGCCTATCACGGCGAAGTCGCCACTGGCTTTTCGCTGCAATCGGATATTGTTGCGAACTATATCATTTCCTACGGCTCTGAGGAGCAGAAGAAGCAGTGGCTTCCAAAACTCGTATCAGGTGAAACGATCACTGCCATTGCCATGACGGAACCCGGCACAGGCTCGGATCTTCAGGGCATGCGGACGTCTGCACGCAAGGATGGCAACCATTATGTCATCAATGGATCAAAGACATACATCACCAACGGACAGAACGCGGATCTGATTCTGGTTTGCGCCAAGACGGACACGGACGTGCAGCCCGCCTGGAAGGGTGTTTCGATCATTCTGGTCGAGGCAGATCGCGAAGGCTTCAAGCGCGGACGCAATCTCGACAAGATCGGGCAGGACGCCGCCGACACCTCTGAACTTTTCTTTGAAGACGTGCGCGTTCCGATGACCAACTGTCTCGGCGAAGAAGGCAAGGGCTTCATTTATCTGATGAGCGAACTGCCGCAGGAGCGCCTGTCGATCGCTGTCTCGGCGCAGGCGGCCGCCCAAAAGGCCTTCGATGATACCGTTGCCTTCACACGCGACCGCAAGGCCTTTGGCAAACCGATTCTCGATTTTCAGAACAGCCGCTTTGTCCTGGCCGATCTCAAGGCCAAGCTGCAAGTGGGCTGGGCGCATCTCGACTGGGCGTTGGCCCGCCACATGAAGCGCGAACTGACACCAGAAGAAGGTGCAGCCGCAAAGTTGTGGCATACGGAGTTGCAGTGGGAAGTCATGGACAAATGCCTCCAGCTCCATGGCGGGGCGGGCTATATGAATGAATATCCCATTGCCCGTGCCTGGCGTTCAGCCCGCGTGACCCGCATCTTTGGCGGGACCAGCGAAATCATGAAGGAGCTGATCGGGCGCAAGCTCTAAACAGAAAATGGTCAGTAGTTCTGTTCGGTATAGGCAAGAAACAGCGTTCCAGCCTCGATATTGACGTTTTTTCCCTTGCCGAGCGGGACTCGCAGCACACCTTCATTGACTGACGCTCCTCCCGCTTGGCCGCCATTGGCGGTTGACCCGGAAAGCCGGATTCGATCTTCGCCAATCTGGATATAGTCTGCGTCGATCGTGACGCTTCCTGCCTTCCCGAAACTTCCGGGTGCTGTCACATCTGAAACATGACCCCTGACCGAGGAGCCGGCAGGAATGATAACGACGCCTTTGTAGGCAACGTCCCTTGCAACCTTGAGATAGACCGGATCGTCGAGACGAGCGGCCTTTGAAGAAATGCCATAATCAGTCCGGATCAGAATTTCGGTCCCGCGGGGCAGGCGAAAAACCTTGGCCACTGCCTCTGCCTGGGGTTCAGCACTGGCGCGTGCTGCGTTTGTTGCGAGAAGCAATGCAGCAAGTATTATTGAAACGATTGGACCGCGCACGTTCGCTCCTTGAACCGGATAATATACCGTCTTCACCCCATACCAGATCTTTCGGCAACCGTCGAACAGGATCAAGACCTGCCGATCAGCGAAGTGAACCCCAATCGGGAAAGCCCTCTAGCCAGACTCGGCGTTTTCGGTAATGAAGCATCTTCATGCGCAGAGGTCATAGGCAATCGACGACGCAAGGAAACCGGCCCCGTTTCTGGGGGCGGCACGCGGTGATTGCGGCGCTGGCCAACCCTGACCGGGTGGTGCGCAAGATCTGGGGGACCCGTGAAGCCCTGGGCGCACTGGATTTGCCGCCCGTCTTGCCGATCACCTATGCCGATGCTGCTGACCTTGGACGGATGGTGCCTGCCGATGCGCCTCACCAGGGGCTCGTTGCAGAAGTCGAACCGCTTGAGGACGTCTGGCTGGGCGAATTGCTCGATCGCGGGGCCGACAATCGTCGGCCACTGCTGGTGCTGGATCAGGTGACGGACCCGCACAATGTTGGTGCGATCCTGCGGTCTGCAGCGGCGTTCGACGCACTTGGGATCGTGACACAGGATCGGCATGCGCCTCCTGAATCGGGCACAGTTGCGCGCGCAGCCTCAGGTGCGCTTGAAGTGGTGCCATGGTGTCGTGTCGTCAATCTCGCCCGCGCTCTTGAGGAAATTGCAGACGCGGGTTTCTGGCGCATTGGCCTGACGGGCCACGCGCGTCAGACTCTGGATGAAGCAATGGGGCCACAGAAAGTCGCGCTTGTCCTCGGGGCCGAGGGGGAGGGCATGCGCCAGAATACAGAAGCTCATTGTGATGAACTGGCTCGGTTGCCAATTGGCAGCAAGGTCGAAAGCCTGAATGTGTCGAACGCAGCGGCAATTGCCCTGTATGCCGCTGTCACGCGAAAGGAAGACTGAGATGAGGAGCCTGCTGCGGTTGATTGCGATCCTGATCCTGCCGCTGGCATTGACCAGTTGTTTCCTCATTCCGGGTGCCTTCACATCCAGTCTGGATCTGCGCAAGGATGGGCGCTTTACCTTTGCCTATCAGGGGGAGATCATCTTCCAGTCGCCGGACGAGATGATGAAGGATGCCAAGGCCGAAGTCTGGAGCGATGACAAGGCCAGCTGTTCAGGGCCATTGCCCGGTGCAGAAACGACCGACGATGGCGATGGTGCTTCATCCGATGAGGATCGTCCCTGCACGCGCGCGGAAATTGCCGAAAAGAAACGGGCGTGGGAAGCTGATCGCAAGGCAACGGCGGACCGAAACCTCAAGGACAGCCAGCAATTTGCAGCGTTGTTCGGATACAGCCCGCTCGACGATGCGGCAAACCAGAAGTTCGCGGCGCAGCTCATGAAGTATGATGGATGGAAGTCGGTCGTCTACAAGGGCAAAGGCACGTTCCAGGTCGATTACCAGATTTCCGGAACGCTCGGCTATGATTTCATTTTCCCGACCTTTCCGCAGGGCGATTTCATCATACCCTTTGTCCAGCTGCGCAAGCGCGATGGGCATTCCGTTGCGGTCTCGGCGCCGGCCCTGATTGGCGGCGGGCTGAGAGGCATTGCCGCCAAGATGAAGGCGCTCGGCGCGCAAGATGCAAGCGACGTTCCGCAATCGACGCGGACTCGCGGAACTTTGACGGTGACGACAGATGGTGAGATTCTGACCAACAACACGGAAAACGGGCCAACCAGGAGTCCCGGAGGCCGCTCACTCAGTTGGTCGATCGACTCTTCGAGCGAAAAGGTGCCCGAAGCCCTGGTGCAGTTGCAATAGTCTCAGGCTAGGGTTGCTTTATCCGCCAGGGTAGAACTTCTTCTGCGTGAAATGGGATAAGCTGGGCTGCAGCCAAATCAATGGAGGCGGGAACCTCTAGCGGACACCGTTCGAGCGTGATTTGTCCATCGTTGAGCGGAAGCCCATAAAAGCGCGGGCCGAATTCGGAGGCAAAGCCTTCAAGTCGGTCGAGCGCGCCAGCTTCATCAAAGGCGGCTGCATAGCTCTCGATCGCATGGGGCGCGTTGAAGATCCCCGCACAACCGCACGCGGCTTCCTTCGTGTGGCGCGCATGCGGAGCGCTGTCAGTCCCCAGAAAGAACTTCGGCGAGCCTGAAAATGCGGCCGCACGGATCGCGAGCCGGTGCTTCTCGCGCTTGGCGACAGGAAGGCAATAGGCATGGGGACGGATGCCCCCTGCAAACATGGCATTGCGGTTGAGGTGCAAATGGTGCGGCGTGATGGTCGCGGCAACCGTGGCCGGAGCCGAGGCCACAAAATTCACGGCCTCATCCGTTGTGATATGCTCGAAAACGATTTTCAGTTCAGGCAGCTGCTGCACAAGGGGCGCAAGCGTGCGTTCGATGAACAGGGCTTCCCGATCGAAAATGTCGGTTGCCGGATCTGTGACTTCGCCGTGCACGAGCAGCGGCATGCCGATGGCCTGCATCCGTTCCAGTAC
>CAYSCC010000179.1:0-4518 GCA_964429375.1 uncultured Chakrabartia sp. | reverse complement strand
CCCAGGCACCGAGCAGCCTGACACTTTACCGACTCGAAAATGCATCGGGCGCACAGCAGTTCAACGTCCCTTCAACGGTCTGCCAAGGGAGCAGCGGGACCATGCCCGTTGCGTTGAACGGCGCGTTTGCCGGTATCTCCCTTGCCCCTGCAAACGTCGTTCAGACATCACAAATTCAGGCAGGCGCACCGATTGTCCTGGCGATCGACTCAGCCAGCGACAATCTCGACGCGGCCATGGTGGACACCATTACCGCCCGGTTTCAGACCTCTGGTGGCGATGCCGAAGTCCTGACCTTGACCGAGAGCGGACCGAATACAGGCCGGTTCACAGGGATTGTCACGACATCGGCAAGCCCTGCTGTCCCCGTCCCAGGCGATTGCGTTTTCTCAATACAGCCGGGCGCCCAGCTCACACTGACCAGCTTGCGATCATCGCAGGGCAGCCTGATAGCGAGCTCCCAGCTCGATGTCCTGATCGATCCATTTGGAATGGTTTTCGATAGCGGTGACGGGGCACCTGTCGCAGGGGCCGTCGTGACACTGGTTGATGCCGACACCGGCCAGCCTGCACAGGTTTTTGGTGATGACGGCATTTCAGCCTTTCCCTCCACCATTGTTACCGGCTCAACAGTTACCGACGGGGGAGGAAAGGTCTATGTCTTCCCGCCCGGGGACTATCGATTCCCGTTTGCGAGGCCGGGGAATTACCGAATAATCGTGCACCCTCCGCCACCCTACACAGTCCCGTCAACCTCTTTGCCCGCCGATCTGGCGGGTCTGCGTCGTTCTGACGGACAAGCCTTTGCACTCTCTTCTGCGTCTTATGGGCAGGCCTTCACGTTGAACTCCCCGGCGCCGGTGAGGATAGACATACCGGCAGACAGGCCCGGAGGGATCCTGATCCTGCGCAAATCGGCATCGAGCCCGACCGCCGTGCCGGGCGATCCGGTGCAATACAGGATTACTATAAGCAATGGCGAATCTGGCCGAACCACTGGAGTCATCACGCTCACAGACGCCCCCCCGCGCGAAATGCGCCTCAAGGCCGGATCCGTTCGGTACAATGGGTCTGCAACTGCCTACACCGTGTCGCCGGACGGTCGCAACTTCACAGTCGGCCTGCCTCCCCTGGCGGCTGGAGCGAGCGGGCTCCTGACCTACATCCTTGAAGTGCGGCCGGATGCGAAGCCGGGCCGTGTGCTCAACCGAGCCGTCGCGCGTGACACTCGCGGCGCACAAAGCCCAGTCGCAGATGCCACGCTCCGCATCCTGCGCGATGGCATCACCGACCGTATGACCATCATTGGCCGGATCACGGATGGCGGCTGCACTGTCGATCCGGGCGCCGCAAATGGCGTTCCCGGCGTTCGGGTCATGCTCGAGGATGGCAGCTTTGCCGTGACTGACATTGAAGGCCGTTACCATTTCGAAGGCGTCGTTCCGGGATTGCATGTCGTTCAATTTGATCCTTCGACCCTGCCGGGCAATCAGACACCTGCCGAATGCGCAGGCAATGCCCGGTCCGGAGGCAGCGCGATATCCCGCTTTGTCGAAGGTCAGGGAGGTTCCTTGATGCGGGTAGATTTCCGGACTGCCTCGGGCCAAAATCCTGCGCGTCTTGAACCAAGCCCCGGACGAAGACCCACGCCTGCAAGCGATGCCGAAGCGGCGGGAGCGGACCGGGACTGGTTTTCCGGCCAGACGCCTGAAGTCAGCTGGCTTTTCCCCGAGCCCGATCACAACCCCCGGACCAAGGCCATTCGGGTTGCCATCAAGCATTTGCCTGATCAGGTCGTCAAGCTCTTCGCGAACGGCAAGCCGGTAGATGAGCTGGCATTCGAAGGATCGCGCAAAAATGGCGTTGGCAGCCTTGCAGTCAGCCAGTGGCGGGCGCTTGAGATCAGGGATGGCGACACGGACCTCACGGCCGAAGTGCGCGACGCACACGGTGCGCTCGTGACGACGCTTCATCGGACCGTCCACTATGCAAACAGCGCAATGCATGCGACGCTGGTCCCGCAAAAGTCCGTTCTCATTGCAGATGGCGTCACACGCCCGGTTCTTGCCCTTCTCATGACGGACCGTGCAGGTCGCCCGGTCCGCAACGGACTTGTCGGAGACTTCATCCTCCCCGCGCCATACTATCCTGCCGTCGAGGCCGACGCCCAGGCGGCCAGGGAATTGTCGGGCCTCGAGAGGGCACGCCCAGTATGGCACGTCGAAGGCGACGATGGCATGGCCTACGTCGAACTCGAGCCGACAACCGCGTCCGGCGGTTTATCCATCACCCTTCCCTTTCGAGACGGAGACGTAACGCGAAAACAGACACTTCAGACCTGGCTCACCCCTGGCAAACGCCCCTGGACCATCGTTGGCTTCGCGGCCGGAACAGCGGGATTCAAGACACTGAGCAGTCACGGTGAAACCCTCGGCGCGAACGGAGCGCACTGGTACAGCGACGCCCGCCTTGCCCTTTACGCTAAGGGGCGCGTCAAGGGAAAATGGCTGATGACGCTGGCGTATGACAGCGACCGGGCAAAAGACGAGACTCGCTTTGGGGGCACAATCGATCCGGCAGCCTATTACACCATCTACGCCGACCGCACCGAACGGCGCTATGATGCAGCCAGCGTCCGCAAGCTCTATCTGAAACTCGAAAGGCCCCAATTCTATGCGCTGTTCGGGGACTTCGAAACGGGAATAGATGAGCCGCAACTGACGCGATACCAGCGCGCGTTCAATGGCGTGAAGGCAGAATATGGCTCCAGCCAGATCAGGGCAACGGCATTTGCCGCCGACACCCCAAATCGGCATCGCCACGAGGAAATTCAGGGCAACGGCCTGACGGGCCCTTATGCGCTTGGGGCACATGACATTATCCCAAATTCGGAAAAGGTCGCGATTGAAATCCGCGATCGGCTTCGGTCGGACCGTATCCTCGAAAGCCGCCCGCTTGTCCGCAATATCGACTATGACATTGATTACATCGCGGGCACGCTCCGGTTTCGCGAGCCTGTGCTCAGCAGGTCCAGTCAGCTTGACCCCCAGTTCATCATCGCAGACTATGAAGTCGATGGCGTCGGCCAACGTGTCCTGAACGCCGGCGGTCGGGCCAGCTGGTCAAACGTTGCAAGAACGCTGACCATCGGGGCAACGGCGGTCCACGACGAAAGCGACAGCGCTCGTACCACCATGGCAGGAGTCGACCTGCGGTACACGCCCAATACCTCGACCGAGGTGCGCGCAGAGTTCGCGGGAAGCGACTCAGCCGGCCAAACGCCGTCGTCACAAGCAATTGGAACGGCTACAGCTTGGCTGGTTGAAGCCGAACATCACGGCAAGGCACTGGACTTGCTGGCCTATGCCCGAGAGCAGGACAATGGCTATGGCCTTGGCCAGACCAATTCATCCGAGGCGGGCACCCGCAAGATTGGCGTTGACGGTCGGATCCGGATTTCACCGACACTTTCGGTCACCGGCAGCGCGTGGAATGAAGACTATCTGGGCCGCCCGGCGCGGCGCTCGGCTGGTCGTGCGCTTGCCGAATTCCGCAGCGGCGCGACCGACCTTCGCGCCGGCTTAACGGTTTCCAGCGACCGCCTGGACAATGGCAATACTGCCAATTCAACCATCGCCCAGTTTGGTGCCACACGCCGCTTCATTGGCAACAAACTTGAGCTTGATGCACAAACAGAGCTGCCACTTGCGGGCGACAACGCCAGTCTGGATTTTCCAGCGCGTCACAAATTGTCGGGTCGCTTCGCAATTTCTGATGATGTGACGCTGGTCGGCGCTTATGAAATTGCCAAGGGAGAATCCATCGACGCCCGCACTGCGCGCATTGGCTTTGACCTCAAACCCTGGGCGGGCGGTCGACTTGTTGCCAGCGCCAATCGCCAGTCAACCAACGAATACGGGCCACGCAGTTTTGCGGCCTATGGCCTTTCACAGTCATTGCCGGTCGGCAAGGCCCTGACTGTCGACGTGACCCTTGATGGCAGCCGCACGCTTGGAGGCGTCGATCCGACGCGCGTCCTGAATCCCAGGCACCCGGTCGCGTCGGGCGGCTTTATCAGCTCTGACGGTGCCCTGGCCGAGGATTTCACAGCGGTCACGGCGGGGGCAACATATCGAGGCAAGCGCTGGAGCCTTGCCGGACGGGCTGAATATCGCAACGGCGCCTTGACGAACCGATATGGATTCACGCTTTCCGGCCTGCGCCAGATCGGGGAAGGTCGCGCATTCGGAGGGTCGTTGACCTGGCTCAAGGCTTCCCAGGGAAGCGGTCCGAAAACGGAGGCCGCAGCCATCGCGCTGAGTTGGGCCCATCGACCGGATGACAGCCGAATTGCCGTCCTTGAAAAGCTCGAACTCAGGGAAGACAAGGCACGGGGTGCCGTTTTCGGGCTTCCTGGCCCAATCGGCGGGCCTGCCCTCTCGATAAACGGGGACGCGACGTCGCGCCGGATCGTCAACAGTTTCTCGCTCAACTGGTCACCGACGCAGAAGCGCTCGG
>CAYSCC010000178.1:0-4518 GCA_964429375.1 uncultured Chakrabartia sp. | reverse complement strand
CCGATATTCCAGCGCCATATGACCGATGAGAACAGATAGCCGAGCGAAGCAAAAATGACAGACAAGACCAGAGTCCCAAGCGCCAGCGGGCCAGACTTTGAAAGCAGCCAAGCCGCCCAATGGGTCGCCTGCCCCGTCGCCTGATGGGTCAGCTTTGGCACGGGAGACATGGTGTCGAGCCTCAACATCGCTGTCCCCACCAGATAGGCCAGATAGTAAAAGGGTGCGATGGTGAATGGATTGATGAGCCACGTCACGCCTGCGGCAATGACAAGGTTCGCGCGTGTCGGAACCGCAGCAAGCGCTGCGAACATCGTATGGGCAACGGGTATGATCGGCGCGATCAGCAGGCCGACTGCGACACCTCTCGGTACAGATCGTCGGTTGAACCGCCAAAGATCCGGGCGAAGAAGATGGCGCGCAAAGGGCCGGGTCCACCGATTCCCGGCAACCCAGTCGCGTGTGGGAAGCTTGCGCCTCAGGCTGGCAATCACACCACTCATCCGCGTTCCTTTAGCAGACGCGCGGCTTCGCGTTTCCAGTCCTGCTCTTTGATGTGTTCACGCTTGTCGTGGGCCTTGCGCCCCTTGGCGATTGCGAGCTCGACCTTCGCGCGCCCCCGAGCGTTGAAATAGATGCACAGGGGAACCAGGGTCATCCCCTGTCGTGCAACCGCCCCGTGCATTTTATTGATCTCCCGTTCGTGCAGCAGCAGCTTGCGAGGCCGCTTCGGTTCATGGTTGAATCGGTTGCCGTGGCTGAATTCCGGAATGTTTGAGTTGACCAGCCAAATTTCATTGTCCTTCACTTCCGCATAGCTTTCTGCAATCGAGCCTTCGCCAAAGCGGAGAGCTTTTACTTCCGTACCTGTCAGCGCAATTCCTGCCTCAAAGGTCTGATCGATTGCATAGTCAAAGCGCGCTCGCCGATTTTCGGCGACAACCTTGACCTTGTCACTGCTGGGGCGTGGGCGTGCCATCAGATCAGCCCAGCTATCTCCAGCGCCTCATCGACAGCCCTTTGCGCGGCCGTGCCGGGAGGAGTCATGGGTAGGCGAAGTTCATCCGGCATCCAATCAAGGATCCGCCTCAGCGCATATTTGGCGGGACCGGGTGACGCATCAGCAAAAAGAGCCCCGTGGAGCGGATGCAAGCGATCATCAAGGGCACGAGCGCGAGCGAAATCGCCGGCCTGACAAGCCTCCTGGACATCGGCGCACAGTCGCGGCGCTACGTTGGCCGTCACCGAAATACAGCCGACGCCTCCGGCCCCATTGAAGGCAACCGCCATGTCGTCGTTGCCCGACAACTGGCAGAAATCCGGCCCGCAGCCGATCCGATGCGTGGAGACCCGCGCAAGATTCCCGCTCGCATCCTTGATGCCGACTACTGTCGGAAGCGCGGCGAGCCTGATCAGCGTCGCGGGCTGTATGTCCGTGACGGTTCGCGCTGGCACATTGTAAACGATGATCGGAAGATCGCTTCGTTCGGCAAGATGGGCATAATGTGCAAAAATACCGTCCTGGTTTGGCCTGTTGTAATATGGGGCCACAACAAGGGCGGCTGCTGCACCAACGCTTTTTGCAAACTCCATATGACGAACGGCAGTGGCCGTGTCATTTGAACCACACCCCGCAATGACAGGCACCCGGCCTTTTGCCTGTTCAAGACACAGTTCGATCACGCGATAATGCTCGTCATAGGACAGCGTCGCGCTTTCGCCCGTGGTCCCGCAGGGCACCAGAGCACTCGACCCGTTTTCGATTTGCCAGTCAACGAGCCTGCGAAATGCCTCCTCGTCAATCAATCCGTCGCGAAAAGGAGTCACCAGAGCCGGAATTGAGCCCGAAAACATAGGAGCGGTCCTTCAAATCTTCACCATTTTTCACCATATGGTGTTCATGGTGAACGTTATGCATCACACTCGGCCAGATAGGAGTGGACCCCCTGTCCTGTCCAGCTTTGCAAGACGATTTGTCGCGTCAATATTGATGACAGGCGCCGCCTTTGGTGCTGGGGCTGCAACGGCACAATCGATACAGCCAACGACGTCGCTTCTCACGCAGGCGCCTCGGCCGACAGATCCCATTGCAAGTGCAGTCGCGGAATGGAGACTGCTCAGCCAGTCTGGCACCCAGTCCTTCACAAGCTATGCCAGTTTCCTCATTGGCCATGCAGGCTTCCCGGATTCAGTGAACATCCGCAAGAACGCAGAAAGGGCGCTTCAGGCCGATGGAGAGTCCACTGACCTGATTATTGCCTTTTTCCGTCGTTATCCGCCCCTGAGCGCGACTGCAGGCCTGCGTTTTGCAGAAGCGCTCGCGGCCCGGGGCCTGCGCGATGAAGCAAAAACCACGGCCCGCAATGCCTGGACCTCCGGCGCACTGTCGGCTGAGGACGAAACCCGCTTCTTCAGCAGCTTCTCAGATGCGATCCGTCCTGCAGACCATGATCAACGGATGGATCGCCTGCTTTGGGATCGGGCCACAACGGCCGCGGCGCGTCAGATCGGGCTGACAAGTCCCCAGAGACGTGCCGTATTTGAAGCGCGCCTTGCAATGTTGACCAAGGCTCCAGATGCTGCGGCGAAATCCGCGCTGATCTTCGAAAGCGCGAAGAACGACCCTGGCTTTCTCGCCGACAGGAACTGGTGGCAGCGCAATACCGGGCAGTTGCGGGAATCCACGGAGCTGCTTGCCGCACCGCGTTCCCTGGACAATCCGCCCCGTGATCCGGGAAAATGGCTCGACATCCTGTTCGTGACAGCCAAGGCGGCAAGCAACGACGGACAATTCAGCCTCGCATACAATATCGCCCGGCAGCTTCCGGAAACATACCCTGCCGGAACCATTGTCAGCGAACGTCCTTTTGCCGAACGCGATACCTACACGGACCTGGCCTGGCTCGGCGGCCAGGCGGCCATGACTCAGCTTGGCCGACCGAAAGATGCCGTCGCGCTCTTCAACCTTTACGCCAATGCAGCGCAGTCCGCCCAAACGCGCGCAAAGGGACTGTATTGGGCGGGTCGCGCGGCCGAAGCTGCGGGACAGCAGGAACTTGCGGCGAGTTATTACAACAGCGCCGGCGCCTTTTTTGACCAGTTTCATGGCCAGCTCGCGCTGGAACGTCTTGGCAAACCGGTCGCTCCACCGCCGACTGCACGGGTCGTGGAAGTCTCAGCTGCACAGCGCGACGCGTTCGAACGATCGCCACTTGTTCAAGCTGCGAAGTATCTGGGAGCGCAGGGCCTCTGGAAGGAACAGACGAGATTTGTTCGCGCCATAGCTGCAAAGGCAACAACAGATCTCGATGCGATACTCGCAACAGAGCTTGCGCAGAAGATCAATCGACCGGATCTGGCCGTCATGATCGGCAGGAATGCCCGCGCAGCTGGTCTGGGTGACTATCTCCGCACGGCCTTTCCGCAGGTGCAAGTTCCGGACGATATTGCCGGAAGCTGGACGATGATCCACGCAATTGCGCGACAGGAAAGCCAGTTCGATCGCCAGATTGTGAGCCATGCAGGGGCGCGGGGCCTGATGCAGCTTATGCCGGGGACCGCTCGCGAAACGGCGCCGGTCGCTGGACTGAGCTATGATCCGCTCGCCCTGTATGACACAACCTATAATGTTCGGTTGGGCTCTACCTATTTCGGCCAGATGATGGATCGATATACAGGTAGCTACGTGCTTGCGGTCGCAGCCTATAACGCAGGGCCCGGCAACGTCGACAAGTGGCTCCGGACCATCGGTGATCCGCGCACAGGCATGGACGCCCTGACATGGATTGAACGAATCCCGCTCTCAGAAACGCGGGACTATGTGCAACGCGTTCTTGAAAATGCGGTTGTCTACGATTTGCTCAACCCGCGCAGCGCAAACATCAAGAGCCCAACCCCGCTTTCGGCCTATCTCGGCAAGGCGAAACCGGGCTGATCTCTCAGGCCTTGGGTTCGACGACCCAATTCTGACCGCGAGAGATAAGCGCCTGAAGATCAGCCGCCTTGCCTTCTGATGCCTTTGCATTCTGTTCGATAACAGCCGACTCGAACGTCGGGCGGGGGTCATCATAAAGCACGCCAAGTGCCATGGGAAACGCACCAAAGGGCATTTCCACGAGCATATGCGCCACAGCCCGATTGGTCACGTCATGCACGATCACGCCAGCCGCCTGCCAGTCGCCGTCGGTGACATCCACCAATTTCAGAGTCAGCCGATCCATATCCATGGCGATCCCCTTTGAACCGCCAGCAAACAGCATGGGCTGCCCATTCTCCAGCCAGAGTTGGTGATCGGCATTCGCCTTTTCGGTAAAGGATGCAAAGACATCAGCGTTGTAGACAATGCAATTCTGGAAAATCTCAACGAAGGCGGCACCCTTATGGGCGTGCGCCGCCTTCAGTACCGAAGGCAGGTTCTTGTTCACATCAAACCCGCGTGCCACAAACCGCGCACCAGAGCCAAGGGCAAAGGCGCATGGCGTGGCCGGTCTGTCGACAGATCCGAACGGTGTGGACGGG
>CAYSCC010000177.1:0-4524 GCA_964429375.1 uncultured Chakrabartia sp. | reverse complement strand
CTTGAGGCGCGGGCTGACATCAACGCCATAATCAGCCGGAGTCTTCTGCGCGAGCGGCTTTGACTTGGCCTTCATGATGTTTGGCAGTGAAGCATAGCGCGGCTCGTTGAGTCGCAGATCAGTCGTGATGATAGCCGGCGTCTTGAGAGAAACTGTTTCCAGCCCGCCATCGACTTCACGCGTGACGGACACAGTGTCGCCCGACACCTCTACCTTTGATGCAAATGTTCCTTGCGGACGCCCCGTCAGCGCAGCAAGCATCTGACCCGTCTGATTGCTGTCATCGTCAATGGCCTGTTTGCCGAGGATGACAAGACCGGGGGCCTCCTCTTCGACAATCTTGGCGAGCAGTTTGGCCACGCCCAGGGGTTCGACATCTTCCGCGACCACGAGGATGGCGCGATCCGCACCCATCGCAAGTGCGGTCCGCAGCGTTTCCTGAGCCTTGTCAGGGCCGACCGACACGGCAACGACTTCCGTCGCCGCGCCCTTTTCCTTCAACCGTAGCGCCTCTTCGACCGCAATCTCATCGAACGGATTCATCGACATTTTCACATTGGCCAGGTCCACGCCGCTGCCGTCCGGCTTCACGCGCGGCTTCACATTGTAATCAATCACCCGCTTCACAGGCACGAGGATCTTCATGATATTCCTCCAGAGAATCGCTTTACGTTCGCGTCAAATTTTCGCCGCACTGCACAAAAGCCCTTTGCTTTGCAAGCCTCAGGCCGCCTTGCGCACCTCCGCCACAATTTTCTTGGCTGCATCGCCTAGGTCATTTGCCGCCACGATTGGCAGGCCAGACCCGGCGAGAATGTCCTTGCCCTGCTGAACATTCGTTCCTTCAAGTCGAACGACGAGCGGGACGGACAGATTCACTTCCTTGGCCGCGGCCACAATGCCATCTGCAATGATATCGCATTTCATGATGCCGCCAAAGATGTTGACGAGAATGCCCTTCACCGCAGGATCCTTGAGAATGATCTTGAATGCGGCGGTTACCTTTTCCTTCGAGGCACCCCCGCCAACGTCAAGAAAGTTTGCCGGAAACTCGCCATTGAGCTTGATGATGTCCATTGTTGCCATGGCAAGCCCTGCACCGTTGACCATGCAGCCGATGTTTCCGTCCAGCTTGATGTAGGCAAGATCATACTCGGAAGCCTCGACTTCTGCCGGGTCTTCTTCCGTAAGGTCGCGCAAGTCCGCAAGATCCTTGTGGCGGAACATTGCGTTCGAATCGAAGCTGACCTTCGCATCAAGAACCATCAGCTTGTCGCCAGCGCATACGGCCAGCGGATTGATCTCGATCTGAGAGGCATCTGTGCCAAGGAAGGCATTGTAGAGCCCCGCGAGCGTGGACTGCGCCTGTTTGGCCAGATCACCGGTCAGGCCGAGTGCATTGGCGACGGCGCGGCCATGATGCGGCATCAGGCCAGTCGCCGGATCAATGGTGATTGTCGTGATCTTTTCCGGGCTGTCATGAGCCACGTCTTCAATATTCATGCCGCCTTCTGTCGAAGCGACAACTGCAATGCGGCTCGAAGCACGATCAATCAGCAGTGCGAGGTAGAATTCCTTTTCGATATCGACACCGTCCGTGATGTAGAGACGATTGACCTGCTTGCCTGCCGGACCAGTCTGGACTGTCACAAGGGTATTGCCGAGCATTTCGGCAGAATTGGCACGCACGTCCTCAAGGGTGCGGGCAAGCCGAACGCCGCCCTTGGCATCCGGCCCCAGTTCCTTGAATTTCCCCTTGCCGCGACCGCCTGCGTGAATTTGCGCCTTGACCACATACAATGGGCCAGGAAGCTGCTTTGCGGCTTCTACCGCCTCTTCGACGCTGAGCGCTGCATGCCCAGCGGGCACAGGCACGCCGAACTTGGCGAGCAATTCCTTGGCTTGATATTCATGAATATTCATGTCGTGGCCTGAGTCCTCTGCATTGGAATGCAGGGGCCTAAAGCACAGGAATGACAGGTTGGAAAGTCTTTAGCGCAAGATTGCGCAGCTCAAGGCGGCACGCGTGGCGACGGAAAGAATTTCCGTATCCCCGAGGGAGCGGATGTTGTGAAGGAACCGGTCGGCGGTCATGTCGCCGATTCGCTCCTTCTGGAAATTCCGGAGCGAGGCAATCCGACGAAGCTGTATAAGCGAGAGTTTGTCGACCATCCTGTCAGCCATGCAGGCTGACTGCCCCGAACTCAGCCCGGCATTCATCAATCCGGTACGAAGACGGGCTTCTGGAGTCGCGCATGCAGACAGCGCAAGCAAAGGAGGGAGGAACACGAGGCTGCGTTTCATGGGCGGTTCCGACGTGATGGAGGCGATAGACGGCAGGTACTCCGACTTTACCAGCTCAAAAACGCTACCCGAGCAACGCCGACGGAGCAACCTGCCTGACTGTCTCCTTAATGAACCGGGGTGACGCGAAGCTGAATGACTTGTTATACTGCCGTTCATGTTCTCGCTTGCCGGCCCTGCTCTCTTCCTTGCAACGCTTATCGCGATGGAAGGTGTCGCCTATGTTGCGCACCGCTGGGTCATGCACGGTCCGGGCTGGTTTCTGCATGCCAGCCACCATCGCCCAAGGACGGGCGCCTGGGAAGCCAATGATCTTTATGCCCTGATCTTTGCTATCCCATCCATCCTATTGTTCTGGTGGGGAATCGGGCTTGGACACGGCGCGCTTTATGCCTGGGCGGGCGGAGGCATTGCCGCCTATGGCGCAGTCTATTTCGGGTTCCACGATGTCATCGTCCACAAGCGGATCCAGCATCGCTACATTCCGGCCAGCAATTACATGAAGCGGATCATTCAGGCCCATCGCCTGCACCATGTTGTCGAAACGAAGGACGGGACAGTCAGCTTTGGGTTCCTGTGGGCGCCCAAACCGGAACAGCTCAAGGCTCAGCTCAAGCTTCGCGGCAAGGATGGGATGCGCGAGCCCGTGGGCACGTTCAGGGATTAGAATCCCGCCGAAGTTCAGCTTTCGATGTCAATCGTGCCGCTGGTAGCGGTGCCAGTGGCAGGGGAAAGCGTAATCACGAATGGATCGCCGTCACCCGTCTTGCCCGAAAAGCCAGCCGGGGTCTCTGCAAATTCCATTTCATGCTCGACGAGCCCGCTCTTGAACCAGTCCCTGACCTTTGCCGGGTCTCCTGGCGAGTCAAAGCTCACTCGTACTTTTGCCTTGTCGCCCTTGTCCGCGTTCACAACAACACTGCGAACTTTCGATCCGGGGAAAAGCTTCACGCCGTCAAGGTCGAAATTGGAATGATCCAGCATCATCTTCGGGAGCTTCAGATTGGCATCGAATCCTGGGATCTGAACCTTGACCTGTCCGGTCTTCCCATCCGCATCAATGGCGACGGCGCCGTCCTTGTCCTTGGCGTTGATCGAAATGTTGGTTCCGTCTTCGCCATTGTCCCGGCTGCCACAGGCGGTGAGCGCGAAGACGGCAATGCTTGCAAGAAGTAGGGCAGGAAGCTTCATGACCGATATCCTCTGTGTATTACAATAGTAATACACATGGAGTCGCTATGCGTCAAGAGAGACGAGCTTGACCGGCAGACCGTCACGCGGCTTGGGTATCGGCCAGGCTTGCCAGTCGTCGCCGGCTCCTTGTCCGATTTCGATGCGGTGGTTCCGCAGCATGTGCCACATCAGGATCTTGATCTGCATATAGGCGAAATGCAGGCCAAGGCACATATGGGCGCCACCGCCGAAGGGCACCCATGCATATTTGTGCCGTGTCTTCACCTGCTCAGGCTCGAACCGCATAGGATCAAACTGTTCCGGATCGGGCCAGTGTTCCGGCATCTGGTGGGTGTAGGCGGGCTGGATCCCGACATAGGTCCCTGCCGGGAAATCATAGCCACCGAATGAAAACGGCTTGATGGCCCTGCGCGGCAGAGAGGGGACTGGTGGAATCATGCGCAGTGACTCCTTGAACGCATAGTCCGTCAGCACAAGGTCACCGAGCCGGTCGAAGGGAAGCTCATCGCCATTGACGCCCAGACCGGAAAATTCCTCGCGCAGTTTTTCCTGCCATTCCGGATGTCGTGCCAGCAGCATGACCATCGAGGTTGCGGACGAGGTGATCGTGTCGTGCGCCGCCATCATCAGAAAGTTCATGTGGTCGATGATCTCGTCATCGGTCAGCAGGGTGCCATCCTCTTTGGTTGCACGACAGATCTGGCTGAACATGTCCTGTCCGTCGCTAGCCCTGCGCTTCGGCACTTCGCGTCCGAAATAGTCCAGCAGGAACTTTCGGCCGGCGACTCCCCGGCCCATCGCTGTGCCGGGCAGGGGCACACGAATGATGCCGATCGATGCCTGGACCATATCGACAAAGGCCTTGTTGATCTTGTCGGCATCCGGGCCCCAGGGAAGGCCAAGAAATGAGACAGCCGCCAGATCGAGTGTCAGCTGCTTGATCGCCGTGTAGAAGGTAATATTCTTGCCGGACCATTCCGCAACGCGCTTGGCGATGCCTGAATTGAGGGCATCGGCATAGAGTTT
>CAYSCC010000176.1:0-4526 GCA_964429375.1 uncultured Chakrabartia sp. | reverse complement strand
GGGCGTGCCCGCGAAGGGGTTGGTGTTGACCTGCACACGCTGCGTTGTCGAAATATTGACCACGGCCGGCTGCAGCCGCGCGGCAAGATCGGCAAAGCTCATGGGAGCACCGGGGCGCGGCGCAGTTGTTGCGACCATGCTGCCGGGTTCGTTCTGGGCGGTCTGCGCCCCGCCGGGCGACTGTAGCGCGAGAGTCGCGGCCGTGCCGCCAAGAAGAAGGGCGGATGTTATTGCATAGGCGTAACGCACAGATTCAAACCTCCTGATTGAAAAAATGAGTCATCCCCTTTTTCACTATTCGACATGCAAGCTTGAGGCTTAACCGGAATTGAACATGCTCCCGCGTTCACTTTCCTCCCCGGAACTCGCTGAGATAGTCATTCCCAGGTGAAAGAATGATGTTGGTGGATCCGTTTGTCTTGCCGTTCACACCAAACGTCTGCCGATAGGACTGCATGGCCCGGTAAAAGTCATAGAACTCCGGATCCTTGCCGAACGCCGCGGCATAGATTTCCGCCGATTTGGCGTCAGCCTCCGCACGGATGATCTGCGCCTGACGGAGACCATCGGCTTCGATCGTCAGCGCTTCCTGCGTACGCGCCGTCCGCATGCGTTCATAGGCGGAATCGAGCGGGGTGCCTTCGGGCAGGTCAGCCCGCTTGATGCGCACATCGACGATTTCCGCGCCATATTGCTGGGCGACACGTTCAAGGCCTGCCTGGATATTGTCCATGACCTTGTCGCGTTCCGGGCTGAGCAGTTCGGCAAATTTGCGCTTGCCCAACTCGTTGCGCAGTGCCGAACCCAGGATCGGGCGCAGGGCATCGGATACATTTTCCACGGTCCGTGCCGCACTGTACATCCGCACCGGATCCACGATGCGATAGCGGGCATAGGCATCGACATTCAGCCGCAGCTGGTCCGTCGAAAGCACCTGCTGGGGGTCCATGTCCACATCAAGGATGCGCTTGTCGATCCAGACAACTTCCTCGATGAACGGGATCTTCGCAACAAGACCAGCGCCGGTGCTGCCGAACGGTTCCCCGTGCTTGTACCGGTTGACGACGCGGTCAATCTTGCTGAGCCGCAGGACAACGCCCTGCTTCGTCTCCGGCACGATCGAAACCGTGCTGATGAGCAGGACAAGCGCGGCCAGCGCCGAAACCAGAAGGGCAAGGGGGTTGGCAGCAAAGCGGGCCAGGGCGCTGGGGCTGTCGTAGCTCATCGTCCAGCCTCCTCAACCGTCACGCGCGGTCGTGTCGATCCGAGCGGAAGATAGGGAGCGATGCTCCCGGGTTCCACGATCGTCTTGTCCGTGTTCGAAAGCACGGCTTCCATTGTTTCATAATACATGCGCTTGCGCGTGACGCCGGGTGCCAGCTTGTACTGCGCATAGACCTTGTCGAACGCCGCCGCTTCACCTTCCGCGCGCGCAATGACCTGCTGCGCATAGGTGTTGGCATTGTTGATGTTTGCCTGCTTTTGCTGCTGCGCGACAGTCACTTGCTTGAACGCGTCATTGACCTGGGACGGCGGGTCGGCCTGCTTGATGGCGACACCACGGATCGTGATCCCCGCCTTGTAATCGTTGAGCAGCACCTGCATCCTCTGGGCCACACGCGTTTCGATCTGGCTGCGCCGGGGGCCGAAGGCATCATTGAGCGTGACTGTACTCATCACCTCTCGCATTGCGCTTTCCGCGACTTCGCGGATCGTGGCTTCGGGTTGGGCCAGTTCGAACAGATAATTTTCGGGCTGACGGACGCTCCAGCGGACCTGATAGGCAAGGTCGATGACGTTCTGATCTCCGGTCAGGATCAGGTTCTGACCCGCGCCATCGGGCACGTCGATCGACTTGATTCCCCGGATGTTGACCTTTTCCACGCGATCAATCGGCGCCGGCAGCGTCAGGCCGATGCCCGGCTCCAGCTTGCCGGCATATTTGCCGAAGCGCGTGATCACGCCTTCCTGCTGCGGCTCGATCCGATGAAAACTGGTGAAGAGGAACCAGAGAACAACAAACGCGATCAACCCGAGCCGGATGAGCGACGCTCCGTTGCTGCCACCGGGCAATGGCCCGCCGCCACCAAAGAGACCACGCAGCTGTTCGGCCAGCTGATCGAATGCCGATATTCCGCGGGGACCACGGGGTTTTCCCCCGCCGGGAGGCTGGCTCCAGGGATTGCGGGGACCACCGCCACCCGAATCGCCGCCGCCGCCGCCGCCTTTGCCGCGCCCGCCCCACGGGCCGCCCTCATTGAAAAGGGCGCCTGCACGCGCCCGCAATGCCGAAACAATGTCCATGAATGCCATTATAGGGAGCCAAAGCCGCGAAAAACAGTGGCGAGAGAAGAATCTGTGCGTAAAGCGTCATTATGCCTGAAACCAAAGACCTTGTTGCCCTTCTCGATACCATTGCGGATCCCGCTGGCCGCGGCGGCCTCCATTCGAGCGGACGGGCATCCGCCCCGCGCATCAGCGACGGAAAAGCCAGCCTGGTCCTTGATGTCACAGGCCTTGCTGCCGCCGAGCGCGATGCGCTGGACAGGGCCATCCATGCCGCGCTTGAATCCTTGCCGGGCGTGACCGAAATCCGCATCGCAATGACACAAGAGAAGGTCGGTCGCAGGCTTGTCGCGGTGGGAAGCGGAAAAGGCGGCGTTGGAAAATCGACGCTGTCTGCCAACCTTGCCGTGGCGCTGGCCCGGCTCGGCCGTCGTGTCGGGTTGATCGATGCAGACATTTATGGCCCGTCCCAGCCCCGGCTCATGGACAGTGAAGGATCCCGGCCCACCGCGAAAGACCAGAAGCTTGATCCCGTGCCCACGCGATTTGGCGTGCCAATGCTGTCCATGGGCCATCTGGTGAAGCCCGGTCAGGCTGTTGCCTGGCGAGGCCCGATGGCGGGCAATGCCCTTGGCCAGCTGATCGATGCCGACTGGGGCCAATGCGACCTCTTGATTGTCGACCTTCCACCCGGAACCGGCGATGTGCAGCTTTCGATGATCCAGAAACACAAGCCGGTTGGCGCCATCATCGTGTCTACCCCGCAGGATCTTGCCCTGATCGATGCGGCGCGGGCCATAGACCTGTTCCAGCAGTCCTCCGTCCCGATCATCGGGCTTGTCGAGAATATGGCGGGGTATCAGTGCCCCCATTGTGGTGAGGTATCCGACCCGTTCGGCCATGGCGGCGCAGAAGCCGCAGCAAGGCAAATGGGCCATGCCTTTCTCGGCCGGATACCGCTGGACATGGCGATCCGCACCGCATCGGACGAAGGTGCCCCGCCCGCCGCTGGCAACGGCCCGGCTGCTGCCGCGTTCAATGCCATTGCGCAAAGCCTGATGACCTGGCTCGACAATCAGGCTCGATAGCATGCCGCTCGAGTCAGACGCTGCCATTCGCACTCTGCTCAGGGACACAAGGACGATCGCCCTTGTGGGGGCATCCGCCAATCCATCCCGCGACAGCCATGGCGTCATGGCCTTCCTCCAGCGGCAGGGCTATCGCGTAAGACCCGTCAATCCCATGCTGGCAGGCCAGGAATTGCTGGGCGAAACGGTCGTTGCGCGACTCTCGGACATCGAAGGCCAGATCGACATGGTCGACATTTTCCGCAACAGCGAAGCCGCCGGAGAGGCAGTGGACGAAGCCATTGCGGCAGGAGCAAAAGCGGTCTGGATGCAGCTAGGCGTCATCAACGCCGCCGCAGCCGCCCGCGCCGAAGCCGCCGGGCTGAAGGTTGTCATGAACCGCTGCCCGAAGATCGAGATCCCAAGGCTTCAGCCAAACCCCGGCTAGTCGCGCAGCAGGTCGTTGATGGCAGTCTTGCTGCGCGTCTGCGCATCCACGCGCTTGACGATGACCGCGCAGCCAAGGCTCGGTCCGGCAGACCCATCCGGCAGCGCCTTGCCGGGCATCGCGCCGGGCACCACCACGGAATAGGCAGGCACGCGTCCCACAAAGACCTCTCCAGTTGCGCGGTCGACAATCTTGCTGGTCGAGGAAATGAACACGCCCATGCCCAGCACGGCGCCTTCTTCGACAACCACGCCTTCAACCACTTCCGACCGGGCGCCAATGAAGCAATTATCCTCGATGATGACCGGACCGGCCTGCAGCGGCTCCAGCACCCCGCCGATCCCGACTCCGCCCGAAAGATGGACATTCCTGCCAATCTGGGCGCAGCTGCCGACCGTCGCCCACGCATCGACCATTGATCCGTCCCCGACACTCGCTCCAATGTTTACAAAGCTCGGCATCAGCACGACATTCCTGCCGATATGGGCGCCCGCCCGCACGATCGACCCCGGTACGGCCCGGAAACCGGCTTCGCGAAAGCGGTTCTCCCCCCAGTCCGCAAATTTGCTGGGCACTTTGTCAAACCAGTTTGCGCCGCCCGGCCCGGGAATGACCGCATTGTCGTTCAGGCGAGAGGACCGCAGACCCGCTGTCTGGCGCCATGGGTTGACCGTCCGCGCTCCGTCCACCTGTTCGGCCACGCGCCGGGCGCCGCGAGCCAGCGG
>CAYSCC010000175.1:0-4550 GCA_964429375.1 uncultured Chakrabartia sp. | reverse complement strand
GATTTTTCCGGCGTCTGAAATGGGTGGTGATGGCGGCGACGCTGACCATCTATTATGTGACACCCTGGCTGCGGTGGGATCGGGGGCCCTTTGCTCCCGATCAGGCGGTTCTCGTCGATCTTGCCCATCGCCGCTTCTACATGTTCTCAATCGAAATCTGGCCACATGAATTCTACTATGTGGCTGGTCTGCTGGTCATGGCCGGGATCGGGTTGTTCCTGGTAACATCAGCAGTGGGCCGGGCCTGGTGCGGATATGCGTGCCCGCAAACTGTCTGGACAGATCTGTTCCAGCATGTGGAACGGGCAATCGATGGCGATCGCAATGCGCAGATCAGGCTCGCCAATGCGCCCTGGGGCATCGAAAAAATTGCCAAGAGGGTTGCAAAGCATGGCAGCTGGATCGTGATCGGCGCGCTGACGGGTGGCGCATGGATTTTCTATTTTGCTGATGCGCCAACCCTTATGCGGCAGTTCGTTGCAGGCGAGGCGCCTTATGTCGCCTACAGCACCGTGGGCATATTGACGGCCACGACCTACATCTTTGGCGGCCTGATGCGGGAACAGGTCTGCATCTACATGTGCCCCTGGCCACGAATCCAGACGGCCATGCTCGATGAAAAGTCGCTGCTTGTGACCTACAAGGACTGGCGTGGCGAGCCGCGAACACACGGCGTCAAGAAGGCTGCGGAGGAAGGCCTGAAAACCGGGGACTGCATTGATTGCACGCAGTGCGTGCAGGTCTGCCCGACCGGCATCGACATTCGCGAAGGCCCGCAGATCGGCTGTATCACCTGTGCACTGTGCATCGATGCCTGTGACAAGGTGATGGCCCAGATCGGGCGCCCACGTGGCCTGATTGACTATTGCACGCTGGATGACGCGGCGATCGAGAAAAACGGCGGCACGGCCAAGCCCGTGCTCAAGACACTCCTGCGCCCCAGGACATTGGCCTATCTGTCGATCTGGAGCGCGATTGGTCTGGCCATGCTGTTTTCGCTCGGTGCGCGGACCCGCCTTGATCTCAGCGTCCAGCAGGATCGCAACCCGATCTTCGTGCAGCTGTCTGACGGCGCAATCCGAAACAACTACACGGTCAAGGTGCGTAACATGGAAACCCGGCCGCGCAAGGTGCGGCTGCGGCTGGCTGGCCTTCAGGATGCGAAGATCTGGACCCAGGAAGGCTCGCGCGAAACGGCCTCGGACCAGGTTGAAGTCAATGTCGCGCCAGACAGCGTTCTGAAGGTGCGCCTGTTTGTCGCCGCTCCCGGCGAAGGCCCCGAGCGCCAGCCGTTTGAAATTTCGGCGCAAGCTGTCGGGGCCCGCGAGCGAGGCGACAGCGATGCCACCCAGTTTGAACGCCCGGAAAACGAGGATGACGAACAATGACGACGCGATTTACCGGCTGGCACATGGCGGCAATCCTTGCCGGCTTCTTCGGCATCGTCGTCGCCGTGAATGTCTATATGGCGAGGGCAGCCATGGCGACGTTTGGCGGTACCGTCGTCGACAATTCCTATGTGGCAAGCCAGAAGTTCAATGGCTGGCTGGCGGCCGCCAAAAAGCAGGAAATGCTCGGCTGGCAGACGGCCGTTGCGATTGACGCGGATCGGTACGTTCGCGTGTCTGCATCGCGTGCGGGCTTGCCCATTGCGGGCATTTCCGGGTCCGGACAGGCAAGCCATCCGCTCGGGGCCCAGCCACCAGTAGCCCTGTCCTTCGCGCACGCAGCAGACGGATCTCTGAAATCCGTGCAGCCCCTGCCGGACGGGCGATGGCTCATCTATGTCGCGGTGCAGGGCGCGGGTGAGACCGTGAAGCTCTCGGCAGACCTGCAATGAACGCGCTTGCTTCCCCCGCCGAAGGAGACATTCTTCCCGAAACGATCTTTTCGGTGCCGGGAATGCGCTGCGCCGGGTGTATTTCGAAGCTCGAAACCGAGCTGCCCAAGGCGGGGGGCATTGTGGCGGCTCGTGTCAACTTTACGGCAAAGCGCGTTTCGATCACGCATTTGCCCGACGTGAAGCTGCCCGAGCTGCTGAAGGCAATCGCTGGATTGGGCTTTGAAGCCCAGCCCCTTGGATCCGCGCTGCGCTCCGCCGATGAAAGCAGCCGCGATCTCCTGAAAGCTCTGGCTGTTGCCGGCTTTGCCGCAATGAACATCATGCTGCTTTCGGTGTCGGTCTGGTCGGGCGCCGAAGGCGCGACGCGCGATCTGTTCCACTGGCTGTCGGCCGCGATTGCCCTACCAGCCATCGCCTATTCAGGGCGGCCGTTCTTCAAGTCAGCATGGACCGCACTCCGGCATGGCAGAACCAACATGGATGTCCCGATTTCGATCGGTGTGATCCTGGCAAGCGCGCTGAGCCTGTTCGAAACGGTCGTGCATGGCCCCCACGCCTATTTCGACGGCGCGGTCATGCTGCTGTTCTTCCTGCTGACTGGGCGCTGGCTGGACAGCGTAATGCGGGACCGTGCACGCGACGGCGTGACCGCGCTCCTGAAGCATGCTCCGCCCGGAGCTCTGGTCCTCGATGATGAGGGGCGATCATCCTGGTGCGAGGTCTCCTTGCTTCGGCCGGGAATGGTGATGCTGGTGGCGGCGGGGGAACGGCTTGCTGCCGATGGCGTGCTGACCGAAGGGCAGTCGCGGGTCGATCTGGCCCTGCTCACCGGAGAAAGCACGCCTGTTGCCGTGGCGCCCGGCGAGCGGGTTCATGCCGGCACCCTGAACATCGATGCGCCGATCCGGGTCAAGGTCCTGGCAACCGGCGAAGATACGGTGATTGCGGACATCGCGCGCCTCATGGAGCAGGCCGGCCAGTCGCGTTCACGCTATGTCAGGATCGCGGACCGTGCCGCGCGGCTCTATGCCCCGGCGGTGCACACGCTTGCAGCCTTGAGCTTTGCTGGATGGATGCTCGCGGGTGCTGGCTGGCACCAGTCGCTGCTGATTGCCGTCGCCGTGCTGATCATCACCTGTCCTTGCGCACTTGGCCTCGCAGTTCCAGCAGCGCAGATTGTTGCGGCCGGCGCCCTGATGCGCAGCGGCGTTCTCGTCAAGGATGGGTCCGCGCTGGAGCGTCTGGCCGAAGTGGACCGCGTGCTGCTGGACAAGACCGGGACGCTGACACTGGGCAGGCCAGAGCCGATGGACCTTCAGGCGCTGCCACCCGAACACAAATCCATCGCTCTGGCGCTTGCTCGGGCAAGCCGCCATCCATTGAGCGAGGCCCTGCGCAATGCGCTGGAGCGGGAAGGCGTCAAAGCAAGCGCGGTGACCGGACTCCGCGAAGTTCCCGGAAGCGGTGTGTCTGGCACACTTGGACGTCAGGCCGTCGCTCTGCGGCGCCCCGATGGAGCCATTTCCGATGCGTGCCTTGCAACGGCGCTCGTCATTGAAGGCGAGCCCCCGGCAGTGATTCAGTTCTGTGACAAATTGCGGCCGGGCGCGCGGAGCACCATTGCGGCGCTGGCAAGGCTTGGCCTTCCGGCGACGATCATATCCGGTGATCGGGCCGCGGCCGTTGCTCCAGTTGCCCGTGCGCTTGGCCTGACAGCTCAAACGGGCATGCTGCCGCAGGACAAGCTGGATGCGATCGGGCGGTTCAAGGCGCGGGGCGAAAAGGTGCTCATGGTGGGGGATGGCCTGAACGATGGTCCAGCCCTTGCGGCGGGCCATGTGTCGATGGCCCCGGGATCGGCCAGCGATGCGGGCCAGAATGCGGCTGATGCGGTCTTCCTTGGCGACGGCCTGGCCCCTGTTGCGACAGCCGTCCGCGCCGCCCGGGCCACGCAAAGTGTGGTTCGCCAGAATTTCGTGATGGCGATTGGCTACAATGTGATCGCGGTTCCGCTTGCGATCATGGGGCTTGTGACGCCCCTCATCGCCGCCTTGGCCATGTCCGGGTCATCCCTGATCGTGGTCGCCAATGCCTTGCGGCTCCGGAGTGCTGCACGGTGAATGGTGTTGCGCTCCTCATACCCATAGCACTGCTGCTTGGCCTGGGCGGGCTTGCTGCCTTTTTCTGGTCGTTGCAGAACGGTCAGTATGATGATCTGGACGGCGCTTCGCTTCGTATCCTCATCGATGACGATGGTCCGCAGGACACTCTCGGCGGATAAAAAAACGGGGCAGGTTCTTGGCCTGCCCCGCCAGTTTGAGGAGCTCGGAAACGTCTAGAGGCGGAAGCCGACACCCACCCCGACGACGATCGGATTGAGGTTGACCTTCACGCGCTGGACACCGATCGCGGTGGTCGACAGGCGTGCTGTCGTCCGGATGTCGATGTATTTGACGTCGATATTGAGGAACATGGTCTTGCTCAGGTCGAAGTCGACCCCGGCTTGCGCCGCCCAGCCGAAGCTGCTTTTCATCTTGACCTTGGTGGGCCCGACGGCTGCTTCGAGTGCTGCAGACGGCTTTTCGGAATAGAAAAGCGTGTAGTTTATGCCGGCACCAACATAGGGGCGAACCTTGGATGCGGGCGCCAGATGATATTGGGCGGTCAGCGTCGGTGGCAACACCCAGGTCGATGCCAAGCGCCTCGA
>CAYSCC010000174.1:0-4554 GCA_964429375.1 uncultured Chakrabartia sp. | reverse complement strand
AGTTATGAAGCCTATCCAGACTTGCGAAAGGCAGTAACAGACCTGCTCAGCCTCGCGACTGCGCAGGCCAATACCGAAGAAAAGCTCGCCGGCCTTTTGTGCTGCCTCCCCCAGGCAATGGTGCCTGAAACGCTCGGCTACAAGGACAGTTTTCGCGTGGTCGTCCTGCAGTTTCTTGACCGTTACAATTTCGATCTGGCAACGGTGAAACGAAGCTGCGTACATTTTGTGACGCCGAACGGGGAAATCATCCCGTTCGACACGTACAACACATTCTACCGCCCGGGCGCGGAAGGTGCGGCAGTCTTGAGGAACGGGAGGGCAAGGCAATGAGGGGCTTGTTCGGAGGATTGCTGCTGGCTGTTGGCATCCTGCTCATGACTTTGAGCGGCTTGTGTTCGATCGCGATTACGATCAGCGAGATCGGCCAGGCCATCAAGGACCCCGGGCTGTTTATCTTGCCTCTTCTCTTCGGGGGAATTCCTTTTGCGATCGGCTTTGGTCTGTTCAAATGGGGAAAGTGGCTCCTCAAGACGTACGGCGAGACCGGGACCCCAAATCCCATGCATGATGGCCCGGCCACAATAACGAAAACGTCAGACGGCGACGTCAGCCCCTAATCGCAGTCGGCGCAGGTGCCGCGTACTTCAATGACAGGGCGAACGGGATGGAATCCAGCCTGTTCAGCAGCCGAACGAACACGGGATGACAGTGTGTCGTCATCGATGTGCGTCGTTTGTCCGCAATTGTCACACACAAGGAAAATACAGTCATGCACGCAATCCGGGTGTGCATTTGCAAGGTAGGCATTCGCACTTTCAACGCGCATCGCCAGATTGGATCCAACGAAAAGATCAAGAATGCGGTAGACGCTGTTTGCGGCGACTCTCTTTCCTCTCGCCTTTGAAACCGCTTCTGCAATGTCATAGGCAGAGGCTGGCTTGTCAAAACTGGCCAATGCCTCAAAAATGCTTGCCCGCATCTCAGTCCATTGTTCGCCAGACTTGAGCAGCGTCATCCGAGCCGCTTCTGCGAGCGACGCACCATGGTGGAGCGTATGATCATGCGATTGCTTGGCCATTTTCCAAACCTAGGCGTCCGAACGTCCCAGCGCGAGATTACCAGTGTGCGCGGCGGTTCAGGTCATGTCCCAAAGCGACGATCATGACCCCGAGGATGGAATAGATGGTTTCATAACCGCCTTCATGCGGAAGCGTCATTGCCCCTGCCATCACTCCCAACCCCAAGGACCCCACCCAGGCCGGCAGGGCATAGCCGTGTTGCAAGACACCACGGCCAAGCGCCAGCGCCCCAAGGGCCATGGCCAAAACAAGGCCGACTTCGTGAACCACAGGATGAAGCAGGAAACCGCCGGCACTTGCCAAAGCCGTCACAATGACAGCACTCAGAATGCAGTGAGCAAGGCAAAGACCCGACAGGCCAATGGCCCACCGGTCAAGACTTCCTTGCTTGAGCACCGCATTCAGCACGTTCGATTCCCTTTCGTCATGATATAATGGCACTTCATTGAGAAAGATACAACATTACATTGCTCGACAGCCTGCAAATTTTGTTGAAAGCGGCTCATACAAGCATCATAGGCCCTACCGATGAACCGTGTGCGCCCCAATGCAATTGCAAACTGGCTACTGGCGGTTGCGCTCCTTGTTTTTGCGATGGTCGTGGTTGGCGGCATTACACGCCTGACCGAATCCGGCCTGTCGATCACTGAGTGGAACCCCGTTGCTGGTGCCGTGCCCCCTCTTAATGACGCTGCGTGGCAGGAGGCTTTTGCGAAATACAAGCAGATTCCGGAATATCAGTTGATCAACAAGGGAATGACCCTTTCGCAATTCAAGTTCATCTATTTTTGGGAATTCATTCATCGCCTGCTTGGCCGCCTGATTGGCGTTGCCTTTGCAGTTCCGCTGCTCTGGTTTGCCGTCAGGCGCGCAATACCGGCGCGTTATGGCTGGCGCCTTTCGGCTTTGCTGGCCTTGGGCGCCTTCCAGGGAGCAATCGGCTGGTGGATGGTCTCCTCCGGACTGACACAGCGTACAGACGTCAGCCATTACCGGCTGGCGGCGCACCTTTTGACCGCGCTCCTTATCCTTGGTGGGCTCGTGTGGACCGCGCTTGACCTCAAAGCCATGGCTGCACGGCCAGACTCGCGACCCTCCAGACTCAGCGGATTTGGCATTTGCGTTCTGGCCGCCCTGGCGATCCAGCTGCTCTTCGGCGCTTATACAGCTGGCCTGAATGCCGGGCTTGTGACCAACGAATGGCCAATGATGAACGGAGCCTTCTTTCCCGGTGCAACGCTGGCAGGCCGCCCTGTGCTCGATTCCATCTTCAACGATCCGGCAATCGTGCATTTCATCCACCGCTGGTGGGCAGTGGTCGTGGTCGCGCTGCTCGTAATGCTGGCACGACGCGTGAAGGCAACCGGCAGACGGCACGTTTCAATTGCCATTCACAGCGCCTTCGGCACCCAGATCCTGCTCGGTATCGCAACCGTCATGACAAGTGTCAGCCTGCCCATAGCCGTGATGCATCAGGCGATTGGCGCACTGGTTGTCGCATCCACCGTTTGGGGTTTGCATGTAATTGGGCAGGCGAAGGGCAATGAAGAATGACCATGCAGCAGCCAATTGAGTCCCCTTTTGGCATGCGCTCCACCGCAGCAGAGGTGATTGAAGGCGTCGATCTCAAAGGAAAGACCGCTCTTGTCACCGGTGGCTATTCCGGGCTGGGCGGCGAAACGGTGCGGACAATGGCGAAGGCAGGCGCCCGCGTGATTGTTGGGGCACGTCGTCCCGAAGTCGCTGCAGCAGATCTTGACGGGACGAGTGGTGAGATCACGATCCTGCCTATTGACCTGTCCAATCCCGGATCGATTGATGCATTTGCGGCCGAAGTCACCCGACAAACAGACTACATCAATATCCTGATCAACAATGCTGCGATCATGGCCTGTCCATTGGCGAGAGACGAGCGCGGCTATGAAAGTCAGTTCGCCACAAACCACCTCGGGCACTTCCAGATGACAGCGCGTATCTGGTCGCTGCTCCTGTCTGCAGGCGCAGGCACGCGCGTCGTGGCCTTGTCGTCCATCGGCCATGCCCGGAGCGGAGTCGATCTTTCAGACCCCCATTTTCTTCGGCGCGACTATGAAAAATGGACGGCCTATGGGCAGGCAAAAACGGCGAACGCCCTGTTTGCCATGCACCTCGACGAGATTGGCAAGCCGTCCGGCATTCGCGCATTTGCGGTGCATCCCGGCGGAATCAAGACGCCTCTTCAGCGGTTCCTGACAATGGAAGAACAGATTGCATTGGGTTGGTTCGACAAGGACGGCACCCCCAATCCGCTGTTCAAATCACCCGAGCAGGGCGCAGCGACCAGCATCTGGTGTGCTGTCTCGCCGCTGCTCGACAATGAGGGTGGGGTCTACTGTGAAGACTGCAATATCGCAGCCATCTGGACCGAAGACATGCACCCCTATGTCGGCGTTCGGCCCCACGCAATTGATCGGGACACCGCTGCCGCGCTCTGGACAGCGTCAGAGAATATGACGGGCGTTGCCTTTCCCGCTTAGAGCCGGTCTCTCCCGCTGCCTTTATTGACGTCAACAAACGCGATCATCGCCAGCCAGCGACGCATAGCTTCGGGCGCAAGAGGCAGGACATTGGAGAGGTATTATATTACCCGTTTCAAATGCCGCCCATATCCTTGACTTTCGGCGAATTCATTGCAAAAGGCCTGCCACCGACGCGGAGCCTATGCTTCGCGTTTTCGTTTTAGATGAGGTTCAGCCCAATGAAGGCGCTTATGAAGACGACCAAGGCTGCAAAGCCTGCAGAGGTCGAAAAGAAATGGCTGCTGATCGATGCTGATGGCCTGGTCGTCGGCCGTGCAGCCACGATCATTGCCAACATCCTGCGTGGCAAGCACAAGCCGAGCTTTACCCCGCATGTGGATTGCGGCGACAATGTCATTGTCATCAATGCAGACAAGATCCGCTTCACCGGCAAGAAGCTTGAGCAGAAGGTCTACTATCGCCACACCGGCTATCCGGGTGGCATCAAGGGCGTGACTGCTGGCAAGGTTCTCGAAGGCCGCTTTCCTGAGCGGGTTCTTGAAAAGGCCGTCGAACGCATGATCCCGCGGGGTCCGCTGGGCAGGCAGCAGATGCGCAATCTGCGCATCTTTGCCGGTGCGGAGCATAGCCATGCAGCACAGAATCCCGAATTTCTCGATATCGCGGCGCGTAACCGCAAGAACAAGGTGGGTGCATAATGTCTGAAGATACCCGTCAGTCGCTGTCCGACCTGAAGGACCTCGCAGCAGCGGCATCGGCCGCAGCAGCGCCAGTTGCAGAGACGGTCGCTCCGGCTCCCGTCGTCAAGTCAACCGTCGCCGTCCTGCGCGAGAGGGAAATTGATGCGCAGGGCCGTTCTTATGCAACGGGACGCCGCAAGGACGCTGTGGCCCGTGTTTGGCTCAAGCCCGGCACCGGTCGCATTATCGTCAATGGCCGCGATCAGACGGCCT
>CAYSCC010000173.1:0-4558 GCA_964429375.1 uncultured Chakrabartia sp. | reverse complement strand
CAAGTGCGGTATCCTGCGTGAAGGACCAGAGAAGGCCGGCAATGGGCAGGAACAGGGCAATGATCGTTCCGCCAACCACACCGATCGGAAGGTCGCGGTCTGCAAGCTCAAGGGATTGCCCATCCCTGCGCGACCTTGCAGAGGCAATCGCAGACCCTATTCCGCGAAGGATAGGGCCGATGATGCGCAGCAGGCTCCATAAGGCCGCGACGCCGATCGTGCCGGCGCCAATGAAACGCACTTCATTGCGGAAAGTCTCGTCAACCAGTGCCGCCGTATCCGGGCCAATGCCATGCGCGGCAGTCAGAATGGGGATCAGTCCGGCCCATGTCACCAGCATGCCCACGGCCATGGCAATCCCAACGGGCAGCCCGACCAGATGACCGACGCCAATCAAGGCCATGGACAGGCTCGTTGAAGCGCCGCTGGCTCCGGCGCCCAATCTGAAGGTTGTTGAAATTTCCGCCGCTGCAAGTTTCATCGCCGTGAGCAATGCAAAGCCCGCCGATGCCAGCGAACCAAGGATGATCATCCTGAGGCCCTTTGCATTGTTGGCTGCACCGGCGCCTGAATCAAAGCCCACCCGCAGGACTTCTGCCGCCGCGACACCTTCAGGATAGGGCAGATCGGACCCGATCACGAGCGCGCGACGCAAGGGGACTGAGAACATCACGCCCAAAATGCCGCCGATCGCGCAGACGGCGGCTGTCGTCCAGTAAGGAAAGCCCTGCCACCAGCCTATCATGACAAGCCCTGGCAGCACAAAGATGATGGCCGCCAAAGTGCCCGCAGCAGAAGCAATGGTCTGGACAATGTTGTTTTCGAGAATGTTGGAATTCCCGGCGATCCGCAAAAGCGCCATCGAAATGACTGCGGCTGGGATGGATGTCGCGAAGGTCAGACCGACCTTGAGGCCAAGGTATACATTCGCCGCCGTGAACAGTAGCGTGATCAGTCCGCCCAGGACCACGCCGCGGAAGGTCAGCTCGCGCATTATTTTGCCGTGAACCGGATCGGCAGCCGCTTGAGCCCGCCCACAAACGTCGATTCCACGCGGGCTGGCTCTCCGGCCAGTTCAAGGGATTTCAGTCGCGGGAGAAGCTCTTCCATCAGGATGCGCATCTCCATGCGTGCAAGATGCTGGCCAAGGCAGACATGCCCGCCAAAGCCAAACGCCACCTGATTGTTCGGGTTGCGATCCGGGTTGAACGTGAACGGATCCTCGAACACGGCCTCGTCGCGATTGCCGCTGGCATAGCACAGCATCAGCCAGTCGCCCTTGGAAATCTTCTGGCCTGAAATCTCGCAATCCTCTGTTGCCGTCCGCAGGAAATGCTGGACCGGCGTCGTCCAGCGAATGGCTTCCTCGATCAGCCCGGCTGTATCTGCACTGCCATCGCGATACCGCGCAAACAGCGCAGGGTTTCTGGCCAGTTCCATCATGGCCCCGCTGGTGGACGCCGAAGTCGTGTCGTGACCGGCTGTGGCAACAATCATGTAGTAGCCATTTGCTTCGCGCTCCGGGATCGGGGCGCCATTGACGGTTCCGGTTGCAATCACCGTGGCAAGGTCATTCCTCGGATTTGCCCGCCTGTCTGCCGTGATCGCCGCGAAATAATTCTCGAAGTCCGCGACCACGAACTGGAGCATCTGGATGGCCTGTTCTGCGCTGACGATCTCTGCCCGTGACCGATTGATCTCAGGATCGGTAGGGCCAAACAACTGCTGGGTCAGGACCAGCATGCGCGGTTCATCTTCCGGAGGGACCCCGAGGATGTCCATCACAACGTGCAATGGATAGGCAGCGGCCACATCCTTTGCAAAATCGCACTCATTTCCAAGCGCGAGCATCTTTTCGACGGTTTCGCGTGCAATCTCCCTGACTCGCGCTTCGATCGATCGCAGGTTCTTGGGCATGAACCAGCTTTGCGTCAGCAGGCGGTATTTCATATGGTCGGGCGCATCCATCTGGACGAGCGATCGGATCAGGTGGCCGTCGTGATTAGGGGTAATGGCCTTCACAATGGCTTCGGCGTCCCGGTCAACCAGTGTCGGTGATCGGACCGCGCTGGCGAAACGTGCATTGTTCTTGCTGATTTCGAGAATGTCGGCGTGGCGCGTGACGGCCCAGAAAGGATCAAACCGTTCATTGTGCGCGACGGCGAGCGGCATGTTGGCCCTCGCCCAGGCAAACTTCTCGTGCAGCCCGCTCCATTCCCCATAGGCCTTTGGGTCAACAAGCGCGGAGGCGATCTCCGCAGGCAGTATCTGCATTTTGATGTTTACCTTCCCTTGAAAAGTCCGCCAAGCAGGCCGCGGAGCAGCTGCCCGCCCAATTGGCCAGCAATCTTGCGGCCAACCGACGTCGCGGCCGAACGCGCTGCGGATTCGACCATCTTTTCTGCGAAACTCGGCTTTGCGTCTTCGCGTGCCTTGGCTGCGGCCGCACGTTCTGCTTCCCGCGCCTGCCGTGCAGCCTCGCGCTCCAGGATGACTTGCTGGCGGGCGTGCTCCTTGGCGGCGATTGCGGCCTGCTTGTCGGCTTCTGCCTGCGCAGCTTCTGCTGCCGCAGCTGCCGAAGCCTCCGCCTGTTTCGATGCGAGGATTTCCTCCGCGGATTCGCGGTCGATCAGCGTATCATACTTGGTGCCTATCGCATCGGTCTGGATCATGACCCCCCGTTCTTGCGGCGTTGCGGGGCCGACGCGCGAAGAGGGTGCCTTGATCAGGGTCCGTTCGACGGGGGATGGTGCGCCATCCGGCTGCAGGAGGGACACCAGCGCTTCCCCGACTTTCAATTCGGTAATGGCCGTGGCCACATCGACATTGGGATTGGCCCGAAAGGTTTCCGCGGCGGACCGGACAGCAGCCTGGTCACGCGGTGTAAAGGCGTTGAGCTTATGCTGCACGCGATTCCCCAACTGACCGGCAACGGTGTCCGGAATGTCGATCGGGTTCTGGGTGATGAAATAGACACCGACGCCCTTGGAACGGATCAGGCGGACAACCTGTTCGATCTTTTCGACAAGAGCCTTTGGTGCATCATTGAACAGCAGGTGCGCTTCATCGAAGAAGAAGCACAGCTTCGGCTTGTCGGAGTCACCAATTTCCGGAAGAGTTTCGAAAAGCTCGGATAGCAGCCAGAGAAGGAACGTCGAATACAACTTCGGGCTGGCCATCAGCTTGTCGGCAGCAAGAATGTTGACCACCCCGCGCCCGGCGTCGTCGCATGTGATGAAATCGTCGAGGTCCAGCGCCGGCTCACCAAAGAAATGATCGCCACCCTGGCTCCGGAGTTGCAGCAGCGAACGCTGGATCGTGCCAACGCTCTGCTTGGAGATGTTGCCGTAGGTAAGGGTCAACTCCTCGGCGCGGTTGCCGCAGCTGACCAGCATGGCCTGCAGGTCGTCGAGATCAAGCAGCAGCAGCCCGTCCTTGTCAGCAACATGAAACGCAATCGTCAGGACACCTTCCTGCACTTCGTTGAGATCCATGAGCCGCGCAAGGAGAAGCGGGCCCATCTCGGAGACTGTGGTCCGGATCGGGTGGCCCTGTTCGCCAAACAGATCCCAGAACTGCACCGGATTGTCCCGGTAGGCCCAGTCGGTCTGTCCGATCTCTGCAGCGCGGGCCGAGAAGATCTCGTGCGTTTTCGACGTGGCCGAACCCGCCATGCAGAGGCCCGAAAGATCGCCCTTCACATCAGCGACAAAAGTCGGAACGCCCGCTGCAGACAGTCCTTCAACAATGCCTTGCAACGTCACGGTCTTGCCCGTTCCGGTCGCTCCCGCGATCAGGCCGTGTCGATTGGCGCGCTTGAGGTTGAGAATCTGGGGTTGCCCACCCCCAAGACCAATGAACAGTCCATCGTTCGCCATCACACATCTCCCAACGCGAGCAGAGCCTACCGCATAGCGAAGCGTTGGCGCAGACGGAAGCGGGTTTGACTTGCTCGGGCCAGGGTTCTATAGCCTTCTTACCGGGCCTTTTCGGGATTTGGTGTGCCGTCGCGCAGTACATCGAGCGAATTGAAGGGCAAGGTTTCACAACGACGCGAAAAGCTGCCGGTTCCGTGAAGGGAGTCGCGCGGCTTTTCGTCGTTTTGCGCGTCCGGTTTATGGCAAAGGCGAGATTTTTACATGGCGAAGCAAGAGGCGAAGGCCAACGCAGCGATCGCGGTTGCAAAGAAGCGCATCCGCAAGGTATTCGGGAACATTCACGAAGTGACCCAGATGCCCGACCTGATTCAGGTCCAGCGCGAATCCTATGAGCAGTTCCTGCGCTCGGATCCGGCGATTGGATATGTCTCCGGTCTTGAAAAGACGTTGCGCAGCGTCTTTCCGATCCGCGACTTTGCCGGGACGGCCGAGCTCGACTTCGTCAACTACGAACTGGAAGATCCGAAGTTCGATACCGAGGAATGCCGCCAGCGCGGAATCACCTATGCGGCCCCGATGAAGGTTACGCTGCGGCTGATCGTGTTCGAGGTCGATACCGAGACCGAGACCCGTTCCGTTCTCGATATCAAGGAACAGGACGTCTACATGGGCGATATGCC
>CAYSCC010000172.1:0-4587 GCA_964429375.1 uncultured Chakrabartia sp. | reverse complement strand
ACCATCGATGTCGATGCTGATGACGAGGAATATATTGCGCTCGCAGGGACACGAAATTTCGAAGCACCCGCCGGTATCAGGGCGGATCGGATTTCTGTGGACGGGACCCAGTTGCGATACAGTGATGCAACCCCAGACAAATTCCGTGCTACCGGCGCAGCACCGTCCTTTTCGTCCATCAACGGCACCGTTGGTGCGCTTTCACCGCTGACTGGCTATTCAGCCGGAGCCATCATTGCCGGTATGGCTTACGGAACCGAAGCATCGGGTATGCGCGCTGCGACGGCGTCCGAGTTTTCCAATCGCGATGCCTTTGTGCTGACAGACGGGTCCGGCAACAATCGCTTCCCGGTTCGCGCCGGAACGGATGGGGCTTCGATTGCGACCCCAATGTCGGCCGCCGAGGCGCGCGCCATCCTAGAAGAAGCCTTCCTCATCATGACCCGCGCACGGGCGCAGATTCGCCAGCCACTGGATAGCCGGGCCCAAGTATCCATTTCGGTTGTCGACACTTTTGGCGCTGTTCTTGGCGTTGTCCGGTCTCCGGACGCTCCCGTCTTTGGCGTCGATGTTTCCTTGCAGAAGGCCCGCACTGCCGCCTTTTTCTCGAATGCGCGTGCAGCTAGCGACCTTTCAGGAAATGGCGTTGCTGCCGTTCGCAATCGCCTTTCGGCTGCCCAGACATTTTTTGGCAATTCGAACGTGTTTACCGGACAAACAGCCTGGAGTGCCCGAGCGATCGGCAATGTCGCGAGGCCGTTTTTTCCGGATGGCGAAGTAGCACGCCCCCAAGGGCCGTTTTCCGTTCCCGTCGCAAGTTTCAATCCGTTCAGCACTGGCCTTCAGTCGGAACTCGTTTTTGACAATATCACCTCTCATGTCGCCTATTTGCTGACGAGTGGGGGCAGTGCGGATACACCTGCACGGTGCACGCTTTCACCTGACGCGGCGCCCGGCCAGAACCGCCTGCAGAACGGCATCCAGATATTCCCCGGAGCAGTTCCGATTTACCGGGGAAGCACCTTGATCGGGGCCATAGGCGTGTCGGGCGATGGCATTGATCAGGATGACATGATCGCATTTCTTGGCGCCCACAATGCCGGGGCGCGGATTGGTGGCATCGGCAACGCTCCTGCCGCGACGCGGTCCGACCAGATTCTTGTCGCGATAAGCGGCGCGAGCGTTCGCCTGCGGTATGTCGGCTGCCCGTTCGCACCTTTCCTCGATACCAACGAACAGAACGTGTGCCAGGGGCGCTAGGCATGACATTCAATCCAGCGCTCATCCCGGTACTTGCGGCTCTTTCGGGGCAGGCAAATGTGGAGGGAGACACGGGAAACACAAGTGCGGCGCGGGAACTCAAGATCGCACAAGCCCTTGAATATGCCGGGTCTGATGGCGTTGAACCATCGGATCCCTTGCCGCCGGGCGAGCCGCCAGCCCCCCCTCAAGCCGAGACAGAGGCGGATGCCGGCACCAATGCGGACGATGCACTGCTCGAAGGTCGGCGCCGTCCGGGTGCTGAGCGCATACTACCCGAGCAGGTGCGGCAGGAGAATGCGGGGGCCGTTCGAGCGCCGCCACCCGAAGCCTTTCCCGGAGATCCCGATTTTCCGGTTCCAGACCGTTGGCGATTGTCCGAAACCCTTGGCCTTGCGCCCAAGGAACGTTTCTTCGATCCCTATAACCAGAACACGTACAAGGGCGATCGGCCGTTGTGCATAGCATCTGAGGAGGAAAGCGAGCGGCGGGCTAAGGCAGGCCTTCCGAAATGCCGCACGCCGCGATTCCTGGGACTCAAGAGCGAGGATTGGTTTCTCGTCCTCGGGGCCACATCGGATACCGTGATCGAGTCACGCTCTTTCCCCATTCCGGTGGGCGTGCAAACGACGGGAAACCCCGGCAGTGTCGACGTTTTTGGACGGAGCCACAGCGCGGTTTTTGCGCAGACGTTCATATTCAGCGCCTCCCTTCTCAAAGGCTCCACTGCCTTCAAGCCGCCGGAAATAGAATATCGCATCGCGCTCGCCGTGCAGGGTAACCACGTCAACGTGCCCGAACGTAGGGTCCTGTTTGTCGAACCGTCGAAGCCAAGCCATCGCACGGACCATTTCCTCGGGGTGCAGGAAGCCTTCATCGACTATCATATCCGCAATGTATCCGACCGCTACGACTTTGATTCCGTGCGCATCGGCATTCAACCATTTCAGGCCGATTTCCGGGGATTCCTGTTCAATGATCAGCAGCTTGGTTTGCGCCTGTTCGGCAATCGCGACAACAACCGATTGCAATATAATCTCGCGGCATTCTGGCGTCTGGAAAAGGACACGAATTCAGGTTTGAATTCCGTCGTCCAGCGGCCACGCGATGACTTCGTGTTTGTGGCCAACCTCTACAGACAGGACCTCCCCGTGGTCGGCCTGACCAGTCAGGTATCCGTGGTCTACAACATGAACCGGGAAACCAGGATCGAGATCGACGACAATGGCTTTCCGGTCAGGCCAGCCTTGCTGGGCACTTTGAGGCCCCGAAAGTACGATGTTGTCTATCTCGGCTATTCGAATGACGGACATTTTGGCCGGATCAACATGACAAGCAGCGCCTATCTTGCCTTGGGTCGCGACCGGAACAGCCTGTTCACGTCCAGGCCTGCCAAGATCCGCGCCTTTTTTCTGGCCAGCGAAGCGAGCATGGACTTTGACTGGGTCCGCGTGCGCCTTTCAGGTCTGTATGCCAGTGGTGACGCCAATCCATATGACAATGTCGAAGGCGGCTTTGACGCGATCTTCGAGAACCCGATCTTCGCAGGGGCAGATACGAGTTACTGGATTCGCCAGACCATTCCATTTGCGGGCGGCGGCCGCGCGATCGGGATCAATGGACGCAATGGGCTGCTCAATTCCCTGAGGTCCTCAAAGGAACAGGGACAATCCAATTTCAACAATCCCGGCACCGTTCTGGCCGGAGTCGGAGCGGATTTCGACCTTACGCCAAAACTTCGGCTCTCCACCAATCTGAACCGCCTCTGGTTCGAAAATACAGCGACACTCAAGGCGCTGCGTTCGGAAGGGACAATCCCAAGAACAATTGGCTGGGATCTTTCGGCGGCAGCCATTTATCGCCCCAAGGCCATCCAGAATGTCGTGTTCAGGCTTTCAGGCGCGGTGCTTGATCCCGGCAAAGGTTTTCGTGACCTTTTCACCAATGCCGGACGGCGCGACCGATATTACTCGCTGCTGCTCAACGGAATCCTGAGTTTCTGAAATGGGCCAACTCATCGCTCCTTCCCTGCGACTGCGCTTCTGGCTCCTCGCCCTTTTGCTGCTTGCCGGGACGCTTGCTTTTGGTGTGGAGACACTGGCGTCAGAAGGCGAAAAGCCCGTGCGTCGCAATTATGAAGCGGTGTTTGCACCTCCAGCGCCCGAGACCCAGACGCGTGAGGAGGCAGCCGCAAAAAGCGCAGGCTGCATCTCTTGCCATACCGCGTCTGACGCTTGGACCATGCACCGCTCTGAAGCTGTCGTGCTTGGCTGCACAGATTGCCATGGCGGAAACGCCAATGTGCGGCTGACTGCTCCGTCCTCTGATTACAGCAGCCCGGCCTATGTCGCTCTCAGGGACAAGGCGCATGTCCTGCCCCGCTATCCGAAAAGCTGGCACTGGCCGTCGTCGGCCAATCCGCAGCGCAGCTACACCTTGCTCAATCGGGAATCCCCCGAGTTCGTAAGATTTGTGAATCCATCGGATTATCGCGTTGCGCGGGATAGCTGCGGCGCTTGCCACATGCGGACCATCGAGTCAGCGGAACGGTCGCTCATGGCTTCAGGAGCAATGCTTTGGGGCGGCGCCGGCTACAATAATGGCATTGTGCCGTTCAAAAACTATGTCGTTGGGGAAGCATACACACGGGCAGGCGAACCCGCGAAGATCGTGTCACCCGGAAATCCCGCCGGAACCGTCACACCGGAACAGAAGGCGCGCGGTGCCCTGCCGGCACTTTACCCCCTCCCGACTTGGCAGACAGTCATGCCGGGGGACATTTTCCGTGTCTTTGAACGCGGCGGCCGAAATGTGAATACCCAGTTTGCCGAAGTGGGCCTTCCCAATTCCCTGGGCAACATTCAGCGCCTGGAAGAGCCTGGCCGCCCAGACCTCAAACAGTCCAACAGGGGGCCGGGGACAGGCCTGAGGGTCGCCATCCCTGTGCTCAACATCCACAAGACCCGCCTCAATGATCCGTTCATGTGGTACCCCGGCACAAATGACCAGCCGGGCGATTATCGCCATTCCGGATGCGCAGGCTGTCACGTCGTCTACGCCAATGATCGGGAGCCCCGCCACAGCCTGACATGGGCAAGATTCGGACGCGACGGCCAGACCGCAACAGTGGATCCAACGATTGCCGCGAAGGTCGATCATGAAACGGGCGAAAAGGAAAAGGGGCACCCTATCGAACATGCGTTCACGCGCGCCATCCCGACAGCGCAATGCATGAACTGCCACATGCACCAACCAAACATCTTCCTGAACAGTTTCCTTGGATACACCATGTGGGACTATGAATCGGACGCACCACACATGTGGCCC
>CAYSCC010000171.1:0-4589 GCA_964429375.1 uncultured Chakrabartia sp. | reverse complement strand
AAGAGCCGACCGTAAGTCACTGTAAATAAATTTGGATACCCGTTCCTGGACTAGAGGGAACAGCACATCCCTGTGCTCGAATCGCACTCCTTCATCCTTGGAAAAGGAAACACCCCGCGTCGATTCAATGACCGCGACTTCGCCGCCAATATCCAGGACCTTGACCAGGCCTGTCCACTGACGGGGCGTGATGGCCATGATCATGACACGCACATTGTCCAAAGTCACAAAGTCCCGTCCGAACGCGCCATAAACAGTATTGCCAAGGCGCTCCCTAGCGGCGCCCGTTTCGAAGATTTCCGCGAGCATGCCCAGATTGGCAACCGTGCCGATGGCGACGTCTGAAAGCGGGATGCGGATCTCTTTGCCCAACCCCGTCTGATCTCGGTGACGCAGGGCGGCCAGCATGGCAAAGGCGGCATATGCTCCCGTAAGCAGATCCCAAGCCGGCAGGACATGGTTGACTGGTTCAGGACCGGGGCCGGTGAGATCCGGGAATCCCACAGCCGCGTTGACCGTATAGTCGAGCGCAGGCCCACCGTCAGCCATGCCCATGATCCTGACCGTGACAAGGTCTGCGCGTTCTTTGGAGAGCACTTCATGGGATAGAAATCCATCCACCGGAAAGTTCGTCACAAACTGTCCGGTTGCAGCGACAAGGGCCTGAAGGAGCTCACGGCCTTCGGCGCGAGCAAGGTCAAGGGCGACCGATTTCTTGGCTCGGTTAAGGTTTTCCCAATAGAGGCTGGCACCATCTGGAGTCTTGGGCCAGCGCCGGTAGTCAGGTCCCCCCCCGATTTGGTCCACGCGGATCACTTCCGCTCCCATCTGCGCCAAATAGAGGCCAGCTGTGGGGGATGCGACGAAGGACGATGCCTCGATCACGCGCAAGCCGGAAAGAATTTGGTACATGGACTTGCATTCCCTTCGCACAAACAGGGTTGACGGACGTCATTTCACCTCACCAATTGAGAGCGCCAACAGCAAATGGAGCAAAAAGGCAAGTGACTGATCGTGTGCTTTGTCTGCAAGGAGTCCATAATTTCAGGGACTATGGGGGATATGCCGCACGAGGCGGTGCGCGCCTAAGAACGGGACAATTGTTTCGATCGGGGCACCATGTTGACGCGACACCCGAAGATCTTTGCCTGATCGAAGAGCTCAATCTCGCAACGATAATCGACCTGCGGGGCGATCGGGAAAGGGCGCTCTACCCCTGTGCCAGGCCCAAGGTTTTTCGCGCCGACGTTATTTTTGCCGCAGGAGAGACCGCAGGCTCAGGCCATGCGCCGCATGTCAGTGCTGCGCAAGGTGTTTCCACTGCCTTGGAAGCACAAGTGGCGATGGCGCGCCTCTATGAGTCCATGCCGTTTCGGCCGAAACTGGTTGAGGTCTTTCAGCTTTATTTCAAGGCTTTGGCGGATAATGAAGGTGTTTCTCTACTTCATTGCCTTGCAGGGAAGGACAGAACCGGACTTGCAGTGGGGTTGCTCCACAGCCTGTTGGGAGTTCACATGGATGATATCATGGAAGATTATCTGCTGACCAATTTTGCGGGCGATGCGGAACGCCGAATTGCAGCCGGGGCAGATGCGGTTCGCGCGAATATGGGCGAAATGATGGACGACGAAGCTGTTCGGACAGTGATGTCAGTTCACCCTGCCTATCTCGAGACCGCTTTCTCCGCAATTCTGGCGCAGCACGGCACGGTTGAGGCCTATGCTAGAGATGTGCTGGGCGTGTCAGAGGCAAGACTGAGCGCGTTGGAACAAGCGCTTCTTTGCTGATCGCCGTGCCAGCTTTTCTATAGGAACGCATCTAGTTCGGCCATGAACCGTTCAAACTGGTCATGATGGAGCCAATGGCCTGCATTCTCATACTCTACGACCCTTGCATTTCTGAAATGTTCGAGACGGCCATCTTTTTCCGGGTTTGAGGCCCAGCTGTTGGCACCATACAGCATGAGGACCGGGCAGGTAATCGCATTCCAAAGCGTGTGCAGTTCATTCAGGGGCATGTCGAAAACGGACCAGACGTTGAGATAATTGTCGAATTTCCAACTCCACGTGCCATCCTCATTGCGACTGGCACCATGAATGGTGAGATGTCGTGCCTGTTCATCCGTCAAATAGGTGTTTTCTGTCTTCATCCTTTCGAGAGCATCATCAAGCGTTCGATATCTCCGTGGCAGGCGGCCTGACGCATCGCGCTTGTCTTCGACCCATTGGCGGAATCGCTTTTGAATACCCAGGGCATCGCGCTCGGCCTGCATGGCAGGAGACGGCCCCAGTCCTTCGATTGCCACAAGTTTCCGGACATTTTCGGGATAGACTCCAGTGTAGCGCAACGCGACGCTTCCTCCCATCGAATGCGCCACGATGGTTACAGGAGCAAGATTGAGCTGGTGTATCAACTGGGCCAGATCATAAACGAACGACGGCATGTCATAATTGCCATCCGGTGACCATTGGCTGTCCCCGTGCCCGCGCAGATCGGGAGCGATGACATGCCAGTCACGGCAAAGCTTTTCTGCCGCCCAGTCCCAGCTGCGACAATGGTCCCGACCGCCATGCAAAAGGAGCAGGGGCGGGGCTTCACTGTTTCCCCAATCGACGTAATGGAGCCGAAGCCTCTGGGAAATGAAGCTGTTTGAGGTAGGGCCGTGTAGTGTCATGCGCAAATGGGTCTCTGTCGCGATTTCGCCCCATTGCCGGATGGCCCAGTCACGATCAAGCGCGGTTTTGTCAGGACGCATCTTGCAATGGTCCAAAAAAATGCCCTTCCTCCGTAGGGATGGGGAGGAAGGGCAAAGTTCGGGGTGGGGGCTTCAAAAAGGGAGAGAGTTACTTTGCCTTTTCGTTGCATTTGGCCAGAGCGGCTTCATCAAAAGCCTGTCCGTCCGCGGTAAAGCTTGCGACCTTACCGATTTTCCTTTCGGCCTGTGAACAGACAACTGAAGGGCGGCTGTTGGCCTTGGGCGCGACATAACCAGCGCCGGAGCGCTTCCAGATGACGTCACTAGCAACGAGCGCTTCTCCCGATGCAGGTGCGGCTGCCGGGACGAGCGAATAACCTGCGCTGCCCTGTGCAAGGGCGGGCGTGGTCGTTGCGATAAAGAGCATGGCTGACGTTGAAAGTGCAGCGGCGAATGCAACAAAGCGGTTCATGGGGGAGGTCCTTTCTATTCAGTTGCGAATCACTACCTAATACATTAGGTTGTAAGTTGCAACCTAAAACTTATATTTTTCGAAAGGTTGGTTTTGGTAAGATTTTGCGCTAGGATTGCTCAAAGACCGGGGTACCTGGCGGGAGAGTGAGATGGGAATGCTGAAGGAAAACCTTGCGGAGCTGGCGGAATGCGGGCTTCCGGCCGCACTTGAGGCAATTGGGGAACGCTGGTCGTTTCTTATCTTGCGCGGCGCATTCAACGGCCTTCATCATTTCGAAGAATTTCAATCCACACTGGTCATCGCGCGGAACATTCTGGCCAATCGGCTTGGCAAACTTGTGCAGCACGGCATTCTGGCGCGGACACCGTTACCCGATGACAGGCGCAAGATAGAATATCGCCTGACGGAAAAGGGCGCGGAACTGTTGCCAACCATGCTGGCGCTGCGCCAATGGGGCGAACGTTGGGAAACCGGGTGCATTTCGAACCCGGTCCTGGTTGATGAACGGGATTGTCAGCCGATCGCAAAAATTGCCATTCATGCCCATGATGGGCGCGAACTTGGCCTGCATGATCTGCGCTGGATGCACGCAGAAGATATCAAGGAAATCGGATCGTCCCGCCTGCGCGCGGTCGCCTGACGTCAGCCGTCCGAATCGCCGCCCAGATTCTGGTTCCGCGGAGGCGCGGCAGCAGTCAACCGCAAGGCTTCAGCCGACTGGCTCAACGAACCCATTTCATCAATGACATCGTCGTCATCAATGCGAACGCGCTGCAAATTGGTGATGATCGCATCCTGAAGGTCTTCCGGGCCAACAGTTTCTTCAGCGATTTCGCGCAAGGCCACAACCGGATTCTTGTCACGATCACGATCAATTGTCAGCTCTGCGCCGCCGGAAATCCCTGGCCGTGCTGACCCAGGGGCATGTCAGCGATGACCCGCGTGCTGCAGTGGAGCTTTACTCGGACTTCGAGATTGAAGTGCTGCAGCAGGATCGTGGCATCCGCCTGGAACTGAGCAACGCCCCGGCCAACGCATTCGTCGAAGGCAGGATCATCCGCGGCATCAATGAACTCCTGTTCGCGGTGGTGCGCGACATCGTCTACGTTTCCGCGCAACTCGATGCCGGCAGCTTCGATCTGGAAAGCTCGGAAGGACTTACGCACGCCGTGTTCGACATCCTGCGCAATGCACGTGTGCTGCGCCCGAATGTCGATCCGAATCTGGTGGTTTGCTGGGGTGGCCATTCCATCTCGCGTGGCGAGTACGACTACACCAAGCTGGTCGGCTATCAACTCGGACTGCGCGAGCTCGACATCTGCACCGGATGCGGGCCGGGGGCGATGAAAGGGCCGATGAAGGGGGCAACAATCGGTCACGCCAAGCAGCGCCGGCGCAAGAACCGATACATCGGCATAA